>JAAZYK010000181.1 GCA_014239685.1 Dehalococcoidia bacterium
TGTGATCGGAAGGGAGAATCACCAGACCGGCGTTATTGAACGCGGAAACGCCAAGGAAAGCGCTCTGCCAAAGCGCTGTGCCGATTGAGATCCCGTCCCAGAGACTGCCGAATACATAGAATCTCAGGAACAGCAGTACCGAACCAATCAACTGAATGGTGACTGATAACACGACGATACGTCTTATGAGGCTGGGAAGACCTCCAAGCTGCCGAACTCCCAGTCCTTCCCTGATGGCGATCTGACTTTGCATCCCGATTCTCTGGCCAACGATGATAAGCAGGAATGCCGCCGCAGTCATGAATCCCAATCCGCCGATGAACGCTAGGACCAAGAGCACGACGTGCCCGAATGTCGTCCAGTAGTCGGCCGTGTCCACGACAACAAGCCCGGTCACGGTAATTGCGGACGTCGCCGAGAACATAGCAGTGAGGATCGGAGCGAACCCGGCTTCTTCGCGGGCGAGCGGCAACCAGAGCAACATCGTCCCGATAAACGTAAGAACCAGAAATCCGTAAACGACAAGCATCGGTGATGCCGGGCCGCGGACTGGCACCGAGCGTCTGGCTACATTTATATGGACCGGGCCGATTTCTGACTGACGGGGTCGTCGAACGACGACATCGCCGGACCTCGGCTGCCACGGAGGTTGCATCTAGGAAGGTCTCTCGGGTGCCCCGGCTTCAATTTGTTGGACTACACACTTAGGTCGCCTGAAGTGTGCAAGGCTCACTGCTCAGTTGCCGGTGATTCTACATTCAGCGGATATTCCCCCGGAATAACTGTAACGACGCAGTTGAGCCACAAAACGTGCTCGCTTGCGACTTTGCGCACCTGAGTCCAACCGTTCAGAATAAGCCGCTAGTCGAGACATCCCGTACCTGTACATGAAGTGCGTGCGAAATGGCTGGGCCATCATCTATCGAACGTTCGGAGGACGGATTGCGGCGTTTCAAGTCTTTCATAAGGCTGGTTGCCAGTATTGGGAACGAGTTCTTCGCCCGTAACGGACCATACATGGCCGCTGCAGTGTCCTTCTACGCCCTGTTCTCCATGTTCCCGTTGATGCTCGCGTTGATCGCTGTGGCCGGGTTTTTCCTTGAATCTGAAAGCTTCCGTGACAGGCTAATCGAAGGCATCCCCGAGGTCCTGCCGGTTGAGGGAGATCTTGTGGCAAGCATCATTGCAAACGTCACGAGTGGAGCGGCCGTCGGGAGTGTTCTCGCAGCCATCGGCCTTTTCTGGGCCTCCACAGCAGTATTTGGAGCTATTCGAAAGTCCATCAACAACATCTGGGGCATCACAAGAACACGTGGTTTCCTCAAAGAGCGCCTGATGGACATAACCCTCATGCTCGGGGCTTCCGTGGCGCTGATGGTCTCGATTTTTGCAACTACCGTCCTAAACTTCCTCAGTGAATTCACGACGGTATTACTCCAAAACGACACCGTAAGCCATAACTTCTGGAGCAGAGTCGCACTCGTGCTTCCCTGGGCCACCACCTTCATTTCGTTCTTCTTGCTCTACCTTTGGTTGCCGAACGCGCGTGTACGTGTTCGAGAAGTGTGGTTGCCGGTGCTAATCGCTGGAACGACCTTCGAAGTCGGCAAGATCGTGTTCGTAATTTATCTAGGCAACTTCCGAAACTACGCGGACGTATATGGAGCCGTAAGCGCCGTCATAGCGCTGATGGCGTGGGTTTATGTATCCACCATTATTCTTCTGGTGGGTGCCCTCCTTACATCACGATATTCCACCTATTTGAATCTCCGGGACCAACGCAAGCAGCTTAATGAACTGTCACGGAGCCTTGAACGAATACGCTCCAATGGACCGGTGGTGGCCCCTACGCTCGCCGATTAGGAGAATCTGAATCTGGGGGTTACAACGATGATCAAAAACAAACCTGTAAACAGTAGCCCGGAGTTCCTGACTGATCTGCGGAACTATCGTCCGAACTACAAGATTGTTGTGACCCTCTCACGCGAGTACATACAGATTTAGATCACCGTATCTCTGGAAGATCGTCCGTACCGAGCTTGACCGAGTATTACCCGAGCCGGGCGCGGGCCAGTTCCTCATATCGCGGACCGTCAACCATGAGACGGCTTCGGTACAGGACCAGGGAATCCACCTTAATATCCGGGCGCGGTTCCGGCAGCCGCACGTGCGCAAACGCCTGTCCTATCTGCCCGGCGGCAAACGGAGGCACCTCACGTTGTAATCGTCCAACAGTCAGGTGTGGGTTGTACCTTCGGTCTTCGCCCGGGACACCTATCCTATTGAGAGACCCTTCAAGCCGCGCCTGGAGCATGTGCAACCGGTCAACCTCGCCCTTGATGCCCACCCACAAGACCTTAGGTTGCCTGAGGTCCGGAAAAGCACCGGTGTCATCTAGTCTGAGTGTGAACTTTCCGGAACGTGATGCGGCTTCTGACATGCATTCCGTTATCACGTCGATTCGGTCCTGGTTCGTATCCCCGAGAAACCGGAGCGTCAAATGCATCATCTCCGCACGAGACCAGCGGACGTTGGGTCGGAGAAATTCCGGAACTTTCCAAGCAGTGCCCGTCAGCGCGGCTTTCGCTTCTGATGATAGATCTGTGGCGATAAACATACGCCACAGGTCGTCTCTGGATTCGGGTACCTGGGAATCGCGCACTGATGCCGGATTGAATCCGGGGCGTCCAACTGGTATATTCACCGTTGGCGCGTGAAAGTCGCGCCGACGAATCTCATGGCCCGGCGCGTACGGCTGCGGCACACGCGGCCTTGATGGGTTAGGAGGGCCGGTGGGTCGGAACGGTCGTTCATATCGGTACTGGGGCATAGCCGATAAGTCTAGAGCTAGCGACTCCGTGACGCAGCCCCGTATACCGACGTTCCGGTTAAAGAAGCGTTATCCATGTGGATAGAAACCCGCCCGTCAAAACGCGATCAATCACGCCCCCTGTGTTCGGTTGCGAACGCGGCTATTAGGCCGGCAACGACGTACACAACCTCATCAACGACCAAGTTTAAATGGACAGTTAAACATCGCAACGCGGTAGGATTCGCCAACGAAATACTCATGAAACTCCCCCACTTGAAAATTGGAATGGCCCCGCTCCCGTATTCCTTAAACGGGATTCGTGGACTGGCACGCGGCCTCCGGATTATCGTCGTGACGCTATCGCTGGTCAGCGTCGCGGCCGTATGTGTAAGTAAAGGGGGAGGCGTTGAGTTCGTTCAAGACACAACGCCCGTTAACGAAGACCTAACGCTAGTCATAGAGACCACGCGCTCCACCGTCGAGATCTTCAAAGGCGAACCAGGGACGGTGATCACGCAGCTCGAGGCCGGAAACAGGATGAAGGTCGTCCACCGCGTTCGGCCGGGCACGTTCT
>JAAZYK010000182.1 GCA_014239685.1 Dehalococcoidia bacterium
GTCATCTCTGGAAACGCTTAGGGAGATCGGGACCGTAGAAGAGATAACGCTGCCGGACATGCCTTCAGGACAGGCAGCACGGATCATCATCGCCGCCGAAGGTGCATCGGCCTTCGAAGATATCATTGAGGACGGACGGGTGATGCAACTCAGGGCGCCGAGTTGCCGGGTGAAGCCGCACGTGCATTCAATGATCCCGGCCAGTGATTATCTCCGTGCGATGCGTGTACGACGGCAGATATCCCAAGCATACGACCGCATCACCGCCGGGTACGATGCGATAATCGGCCCAACCACGGGCAACGTATCGCCGTTGTTGACCCGAACGCTCGACAGGTCGTCACGACCAACAACGTCGGCCCCAATAGGAGCGCCGGGCAACCTTGCGGGACTGCCGGCAATTGCTATCCCAAACGGTCTGGGAGACAGGGGCATGCCGACCTCTTTGCAGTTCACAGGGAGGGCGTGGACAGAGTCACGGCTACTGTTTATCGCCTCGGAGTACCAGTCGCGAACTGAGCATCACATGGCTGCGCCGTCCGCGTAATGACATCTACTCCAGGCCTAACCTCAAAGCACGACCGGCTCTTGCATGGGTGTGGACGCCGTCCCGCACTACAGGCACACCATTCACAATTACGTGTGGCATGCCCACGGGCGGCGTCTTAGGGTCTTCGTACGTCGCAGTGTCGATCACCGTCGAAGGGTCAAACATCACCAGATCGGCGAATGCGCCTTCTTTGACAAACCCACGACCTGCCAGTTGGAACTTGTCTGCGGGCATTCCTGACATCTTGTGTATGGCGTCCGGGAGAGTGATAACACTTTCGTCCCTGACGTAGTGACCTAGGATGCGCGGGTATGTGCCCCACGCCCGTGGATGGGGCTTTGATCCAACGGGTATACCGTCCGTCCCGATCATCGTTGTCGGATGGGCCATGACGCGCCGAACATCGCCCTCATCCATCATGAATAGCACGACGTATACATCATCACCGGCCTCGTCGAGGATCTTTTGAGCGGCGTCTTCCGGTGGCAAATCCCACTCTTTGATGAACGATTCCAGAGACCGGCCTTCATGAGATGGATATCCCGGAGCGGTCGCAATAAGCACGTCCTCGGCCTTAACCAAGCCAAACCCCCCGCTTCCGTCGCTGAACGCACCATTCTGGAGCACTGCTGCCAATCGGGTGCTGCCGCTGGTGTACGGATACTGGTCGACGCTAACGTGTAACCCGCGTTCGCGAGCGGCCTCAATAATCTCAAGAGTTCGTTCAATCGCGCCCCAGTTATCGCTGCCGGAAGCCTTATGGTGAGAGATCTGTACTGAACAACCGCTCATTTCGCCAACGATGATCGCTTCTTGCACGGCCTTTAAAAGACCTTCACCTTCGTTACGGATATGGCTGGCGTACACCCCTCGGTATCCACCTGAAACTGTCGCTACAGCTGCGATCTCGTCCGTCGTAGAGAATCGTCCCGGCTCGTAGACGAGGCCCGTGGAGAAACCGACCGCGCCCGCATCCATCCCCTCGGCCACCCACCCTGCCATGTGTGTCACCTGATCGATTGAAGGCGGGACTTCTTGGCTGTCGCCCATCGCATCTAACCGCAGCGTGTTGTGACCTATCAGAGCAGCCACATTCAAAGAAGGTTTGACCTGATCGATCGTTGCCAGATATCCAGCGTACCCGTCCCACGGTGTAACGCCTGGGGGCAATTTGAATAACTCACCGAGTCGACCCGCAGCCGACTCGTACGGCGCAGCGCCAAAGCCACAATTACCAACTACCAACGTTGTGACACCCTGGAGGGTGTTGTGCTCAACGTCCGGGCTAGAGAGGACGTGGAAATCGTCGTGAGAATGTACGTCTATAAAACCTGGCGAGACCGCCATGCCGGAGGCGTCGATCTCATCATTCGCGGTCGCGGTGGATAGGTCTCCCAACGCCGAAATGCGATCTCCGGTGATCCCTATATCTGCGTTGAACGGTTCGTCTCCCGTGCCGTCGTATACCGTGCCACCGCGAAATATAAGGTTGAAATGGTCATATGAAGTAGTCATTTCTACGGGTTATATCACCACGGAACCCCAGTTGCATCACCAGAACCATGCAGTGGGCATTACTTGTTGCATCTAACGATGTCGCGTCGTAACGTCTCCGGATTGCTGACTGGAACGGCACGTATAGACCGGAGCAGGTGTTGAATCCCACAAAGATCGAAAAAATTGAGACCATACTCTGGAGCAGGTGGCTACTTCTCAAAATCCACTGCGAGGACGGAACGGTAGGTATCGGCGAGGCCGGAGTCCACGGCTGGCAGCGGCCCACAGAAACAATGATCAAGACGATGGAGCCGTACCTGCTGGGCAAAGACCCATCGAAAATCGAACACCACTTCCAGTTCCTTTACCGCAACTCCCATTTCATGGGCTCCGTCGTTAACGGTGCTCTTTCTGCGATCGATATCGCTCTCTGGGACATCAAGGGCAAAAGGCTCGGCGTGCCGATTTGGGAGCTGATGGGCGGTAAAACGCGTGATCGTGTCCGTTGCTATATCCATGTGAACGGAGATACCACGGAAGAGCTTGCGGCCGACGCCGCAAAAGCGGTGAAGAACGGGTTTACGGCGGTTCGCTTTGCGGCTTTCCAGGACGACTACCCTTCTTTCCACACCTACACCGAATGGGCGGACAATGCCGTCGAACGGGTGGCTGCTGTGCGGGAATCGGTAAACCGGGACGCCGACCTGTGCGTAGAGATTCACCGACAGATGAACCCAGCGGAGTCGATTTGGTTGGGGCGACGGCTGGAAGAATTCAACCCGTATTTTTACGAAGATCCGATGCTGCCAGATAGCCCTGCGCGCATGGGCGACGTGCAGGCGCAGTGCAACATACCGATTGCCACAGGTGAGCGGTTCACGACAATTTACGAGTTCCAGCAAATCCTTGAGAACAAGGGTGCAGCATATGTCCGCCCGGATGTGTGCCTGGTTGGTGGATTGAGCGGCAGCAAGAAGGTTGCGGCGATGGCCGAGGCGCAGCACGTTAAGGTTATTCCGCACAACCCGCTGAGCCCGGTGAGCACGGCTGCATGTGTTCAGTTGGACGCATGTATACCGAACTTTGCTCTCCAGGAGTACACGGGCGAGCACAGGGAGCCCAAAGTGGACTTGATCGAGAACCCGATCGAATTAAAGGACGGATACCTGACAGTGCCTGAAGGGCCGGGACTTGGTATCAAACTGTCTGAAGAAGGTTTGAAGAAGTGGCCGTTCGAAGATAAATACATCGAAGGCGCCACTCCGATTAAGCAGGACGGATCGGTAGGGGACAGGTAAAACCTGGATTTTCTGGATTACAGGTCGCCTCCGC
>JAAZYK010000183.1 GCA_014239685.1 Dehalococcoidia bacterium
CCGGGAGCAGTGGAGCTGACTGACCCCCCAATAGAACGATCGACCACTCGATCAGTGCCGGAACCAGAGGCGGCGCATAGAGGTGCAGGTCTGGATACGTAAATCCGTCGTGCGGAAACAACAGGTTTGAGGAATACACACCCTCGTCAAAGTGCTCGACGGCAACGTTGTCGAGCTTCACGCTGCGGGCCGCCATGCCTGTCAGGGTAATGAGCAGAATCAGAACAATTTCTGTGCGGGTGATCTTCACATTGCCGCCGGGTGGATAAGGGGACATCGAATCAGGGCTGCCGATCTGAATTTCAGGCGGAGATGTTCGACTGCATAATGTGTGACCGGAACCGAGACCGCCGTCAGGCGGACGATAATCGGCTCCCTGTGAGCTGTGTCTGATCAGTCGATGTTTTACAGGTGACCCACCAGCGATTCAGAGGTTCAATTGCTCCAAATTTCGGCCTGCGCATGGGCGCTCTCGACATCTCCCAAAGAGTCCTTGGACCGTATAAGTTTGGCCGGTTTTGACACTGTGGACTTGTGGCCCAACTCGTTCGATGAAATCGGTAGTGCCGATGAGATAACAAGTCGCGGACTGAAGCCTGGTTGCTTTGGCCTGCTTGCCGGTGGGGTCCCATTGCCGGTCGGACTGTCGCTAGACGACATCACCGGGGCCAACGCGCAACCGATGCTCGATCTTATCTGTGCCAACATCGACCAGGCAGCCGAACTTGGTGCGAAACGGACGTACATGGTTACGCCTTCGGAGTACCCAGATGACGATTCGTATTTTCTGAACTCCATCCGGGCGCTCGGTGATCACGCGGCCTCGGCGGGCGTGAAGCTCTCAATCGAACCGCACCCGGGTCGATCCATACCAAGTGATGCGGCATGTCTCGCCTTCGTCAAGAAATCCGAGCACGAAAACGTCCATGTCTTGGTCGATTTCGGCCACTGCCTGATCACCGGCGAGAGTCCATCCGAGAGCATCCGGAACGCCGGGGATCGTTTGGGTTACGTCCACATCGATGATAACCACGGCAAGTTGGACGATCACGTGGCGCTTTTTGACGGTGTACTAAAGGCACCGGTGATCAACGAGTTCCTGGAAACGCTGGTTTCCCTACCGTACAACGGCGGACTTGGCATAGAGTTCAAGCTGACCACGCCATCCCCGATGTCGGCGATGGTCCAAGCGCGCGACTTTATCCGAGGTTGGGAGTCTCGCAAGAGCGTGACCGCCTAGCGAAAAAGTGTGCGTGAGGTGAATAAAGCTGAGGCCTATTGCCATCTTTTCGCTCACATCATGAATAGCATCAGGGAAGACATTCTTGATCGCCTCATGGCGCTTGCGGCTCTCAGGGATGACCAGCGTACCGAGCCATTCCAGTCTTCCATGCATCAGAGCGATACGGTCCCGAGACTGCCGGGAAACGGTGACAACCGCACGCTCCTGAGCATGAAGTTTGACAAACAATTCAATTTGACTGATATATAAAGAAATGTTTATATGAAGTTATACACGAGCCTCTTATATCCCGGAGATAAATCCTGCCTCGCCATCTGAAATCCGCTGATGACTTCGTAACGATCGGTGAAAATATTCACACCACCCGTATCGTATTGCTCAACGGACGCCGTGTACGGAAACTTGATGACGGGACCGAGGGCGTGCCGTTCAAGGACGAGAACGGGAATGACCTATTTCTCTCAATACCGGACCATTTCAAAAAGCAGCAGCCCTACAGCCTCAACCAGGCTAAACACTTCATGATCGCCGTCTGGAAAGGCGTAAATGGCGATGCCGAGGAACAAGCAATCGGAACCGCCTACGTTCATCGTGAGGTACGACGTCAGACACGGGCCGGAGCCTCGTTTCTGGATCTAAACGTTGACGAAGTCAGCCCATATCTCGAAGTCCAAAACGAGTCTATGGAGTGGTTGGTCAGGACCGTTGAGGCAGTTTCCACCATCCCTTCAAGTATCGACTCGTCGAATCCCGAGATCATCAAGACCGGTCTGGCGGCCTACACCGGAGTTGCCGGCCGGCCGATGATCAACTCGGTCGCTCTAGAGCGCCTCGATACAATCAAACTTGTGACAGATAACAATGCACATGTGATCATCACGGCCGCCGGAGAGTCCGGGATGCCGGACAACGCCGAAGAACGGGTGGAAAACGTCAACCAGGTCATGGTGCACATACAGGACGCCGGCATTCCCCTGGGCGACGTGTATATCGATTGCCTAGCCTTTCCAATCGGTGTCGCTCCTCAGTACGGGAACGATTACCTGGACGCCGTGGCTGCGATAAGGAAACAGTACGATCCCGAAGTCCACATCACGGGCGGCGTCAGTAACGTGTCTTTCGGTCTTCCAAAACGGAGGCTTGTTAACGACGTATTTCTTCACATGGCGATTGAAAGCGGACTGGATAGCGGGATCATCGACCCGATCCCTGCCTCCATCCAAAAGGTGCTGGATTTGGACCTTGATTCAGAGCCTGTAAAGCTCGCTATGGACATGCTTAAAGGCAACGACGACTACTGCATGAACTTCATTCAGGCGTTTCGCGACGGTCGCCTGGACTAAGGAATTAGAAACTTACCCAGTTGGAGGAACTCCATTGGCGCTCGTACGCCTCATGTACTGGAAAGAAATCCCCGTCACGGTCCAAGCCAGCGACTCAGGAGAGACCATTTCACATCCTCTCGACGCACGGTTCCAGGAAGCCGCCGACGCTATCGCCATGTTTGACGGTAGCGCCGGGACCGACGCGTACCTGATGTCATGGGAGCTCAAGGATTATGGCGAAGTGGATGCCCCAGCCAAGGAAGCCGCCGCCGCCATCGCTCAGCGGTTCAACGATGGTTTTCCGGCCGATTTCGTGGCCCGGATCCGGGATCTAGCAAACGCCGGTGAACGGGACACATCGCCAGGCGCTATAGACAACTGGATCAATCGGTAATCGTTCTTGAAACAGGCGCCTACTCGACCCGGACCGAAGTAAACTTCGCATAGCTATGGACGCTCTGAATATATATCCAGACTCGCTCAGACGACGCCAGCAGCATATTGGATCCCAATGACTTCAACACCTGCCCCGACACTTCTCGAACGCCTAGAACGGGGCGACACAATCATCTCTGACGGCGCCACAGGCTCATATCTCCAAGAACATGGGCTGGAGCCGGGCGGTTGCCCAGAAGAGTTCAACGTCAGTCATCCCGACACCATAAAAGAGATGGCAAAGCGCTACTTCGACGCCGGCTCCGAGATGGTCCTTACCAACTCATTCGGCGGAACGAAGTTTATGACCAAAAAGTACGGTTATGAAGACAAGGTGTCTGAATTCAACCGCCTGGCGGCGGAACACGCACGAT
>JAAZYK010000184.1:0-2925 GCA_014239685.1 Dehalococcoidia bacterium
CTTACGCCAGGCCAGCGGATCACCGATTTAAAAGTTGACCGCGTCTTCATCGGCTCTTGTACGAACGGACGTATCGAAGACATGCGCGCCGCAGCCGAGATTGCAAAAGGCCACAAGGTGGCGCCGGGCGTCCGTGCCATGATCGTGCCGGGGTCCACACCCATGAAGATGCAGGCCGAAGGGAGGGGCTGGACCAGATATTTATAGAATCTGGATTCGAATGGCGCACGGCAGGGTGTTCCATGTGCCTCGGAATGAACCCGGACATACTTTCACCCGGGGAGCGCTGCGCATCCACCTCCAACCGGAACTTCGAGGGGCGGCAGGGTCGCGGCGGCCGTACGCACCTAGTCAGCCCGGCGATGGCCGCCGCAGCGGCAATCGAAGGGCACTTTGTAGACGTACGTGATTGGGAGAAGACAGAGGCTTAGGCCCCTCAGCTCCGTTCCCGCTCCAGGTCCTACCCTATGACGGGCGTTCGTCAGGCCAATACATGTCTACCAGTTTCGACCAGCCCGGCTACAACTCCGGCCGGACGATGTTCATCATAATCGCGGGGATCGTCTCCGTGATGGTGGTACTGGCGCTTGCCCTAGCGTGGGTCGACAGCAAAATGCTGAATGAGATCAACAACTACAAGGCAGCCGGCCTGACCGATCTCCCATCAAACAACGCAAATCCGGAAGAGCTACTGGAGTTCGCCAACAAAGTAGGAATCGAATGCGTTTCTATAGAAGGCCTGTTCTCCGGCACCGGGGCCTGTCGTGATGTCCTGGAGGTTGCCAGAACGATCAACGACTACAAATCAGAGCATTCAATAATCTGGGCGTTAATCGTAATATCCGGGATCGCTCTTATAGTGACTTTCGCTATGTTCATCCACCATGCAAGCTCCAACCTGCAGCACTTGCGTATTGCAGGTCAAAAGTTCACCCCCGGATGGTCGGTCGCATGGTTCTTCGTTCCGTTCATGAACCTCTACAAACCCACCCGTATCGTGCGAGAATTGTCCACCGCATCAGGATCGACCGATACCGAAAATCCCAGAGCGTGGCAGAATGCTGAAACACAAGAAGGAATGTTCATCAGTTCATGGTGGACTCTGGTCATATTTGCATTCCTTTTCGGCCCTAGAGGGATCTCCTTTTTCGTAGGGCGTGAGAACATCGATGACTGGGCGGCGGCGGGCAGGTTGCTGGTGTGGTCTGACCTTTTCCAGATACTTCCACTGGTTTTGACCGTTATTGTTGTATTCCGACTTCAGCGTGCACAGGAAATTAGACAACAATTGATGCTCACCCGGCGATCCCGATGAGCAAGAACTTTGTAAGACCTCAACCCAGCGTAAAAAAAAATTACGCCTCGTGCGTGATTTCGATTGAACATAGTCAACGTATCTACAGGACAGAACATTGGACCCTTTGAAAAAAGTAACTGGGATCGTCGCGCCGCTTGACCGGGCGAACGTGGACACAGATCAGGTGATCCCCAAGCAGTTCTTAAAGCGAATAGAGCGGACCGGTTTCGGCGAGTTCGCGTTCTATAACTGGCGATACCTTGAAGACGGCGTGCCCAACCCTGACTTCATCTTAAACAGGGTGGAGTACCAGAACGCTCCCATCCTGGTCGCCGGGCCGAACTTCGGATCGGGCTCATCGCGAGAACATGCGCCATGGGCTTTGAAGGAGTTCGGATTCATCGCAGTGATCGCCCCAAGTTTTGGCGATATCTTCCGTAATAACTGCTTCCAGAACGGCATGGCGCCCGTCATCCTTTCGCAGGCCGGCGTGGACACCATCATGGCCCGTGCCCTGCGGAATCCCGGCTACAGCCTGACCGTGGATGTCGTGGATAAACGTGTATATGACGAGGAAGGTTTCTCGGAATCGTTCGAGATGGAGCCATTCCGGCAAGAATCGCTGGTGAAAGGCCTCGACGAAATCGAGCGCTCACTACAAAACAACGACGTAATTACCGATTTTGAAGAAGCGCACCCGGCACGCTGGTAGCGATGCGGTTGTTAGCCCTGTACGGAGAAAAGAATTTTGGATCTTAAGATCGCTGTCATTGGTGGGGACGGAATCGGCCCTGAAGTCACCGCCGAATCCGTAAAAGTCCTCGACGCTGTCGGACGACGTTACGGACATGAGTTCGAGTGGAGGACGGGTGAGATGGGAGGCTGTGCGATCGACAAGTTCGGCACACCCCTCCCCGACGAAACAATGGACACTATCCTAGGTTGCGATGCAATTCTGTTTGGTGCCGTCGGCGGCCCGAAGTGGGACGACCCTAGGGCGAAGACCAGACCAGAAGACGGCATACTACGTATCCGCAAAGAACTCGGGTTATTCGCAAACATTCGCCCGATCAAGGTCTACCAGGAACTTGTGCACTCTTCTCCACTGCGAGAAGAACGGCTCAATGGTGTAGACATGGTCATCCTCCGAGAGTTGACCGGGGGTTTGTACTTTGGCCGACCGAAGAAGCGCTGGGAAAACGCGCGAGGACGTCGAGCCGTAGACACGCTCTCATATACCGAAAAAGAGATAGAACGGGTGGTCCGCGTCGGATTCGAGATGGCCCGTAACCGACGCGGCAAACTTACATCTGTCGACAAGGCAAACGTTCTCGAGTCTGGTCGCCTCTGGCGCGAGGTTACGACAGAACTCCACCAAGAATACCGTGACGTGGAACTGGACCATGTGCTGGTGGACAACGCGGCCATGCAACTGATAACAAACCCTTCTCAATTTGACGTGATCGTCACGGAGAACACCTTTGGTGACATTCTGTCCGATGAAGCTTCCGTGCTTTCCGGTTCGATGGGCATGCTTCCGTCAGCCAGCCTGACCAGTCCTCCCCCGAAAAAGGGTGCTCGGCGGCGGCGCGGCGGAAAGCCGGCCCTATACGAGCCTATCCACGGCA
>JAAZYK010000184.1:2935-3315 GCA_014239685.1 Dehalococcoidia bacterium
TCGTTGTTGAGCAGCGCAATCATGTTGCGTTGGTCCTTCGGCCTCCACGAGGAAGCTGACGCCATCGAAAAAAGCGTAGCCGCAGTAATGTCGGAAGGCTTCCGAACACGGGATATTGCCAGCGAGGGCGACAAGTGCATCGGCACGGTTCAGTTCGGGGACATGGTGGCAAGCGCAGTCGGCGGGTAACACGATCGGGTGCTAGGCGCGTGTTGGAATATGCTAGAGCACCCAAAATCATCGTATTCCCGAAGTCATCCAGGGCGTAACCAGAGGACCGTTACCAACACTGTATCGGACGCTAAAGACCGATCAGATAATTCGCGCGTTGGGCACCAAACAGAATTGCATCGCAACCTAGGATAGTGTCCATTGTTTCG
>JAAZYK010000185.1 GCA_014239685.1 Dehalococcoidia bacterium
AAAAAAAAAAAATCTGTCTGCAAAAGCGATCTTGAGTGACTCGGCGATGAGGTGCAGACCCTGCCGGGTTCCGAAACCCTGGCCTGTGACATCGAAGTTCTCAAGAATGTTTAGCATCTCGATGATGAGCGTGATACCGGTATTGCCGGGCGGCGGGCCAGATATTTCAAAGCCCCGGTAGGTTCCGCGAACGGGATCCTTTCTAAGAATGTTGTAGTCCCGGAGATCGTCGATAGTGATCAGCCCACCGTTCCGCTTCATGTCTTCAGCGATGGCATGTCCCAGAGGGCCGTCATACAGCGCAGCGGATCCGCCAGCAGCGATGGCCTTCAAGGATTCTGCGTAGTCACGCCGGACGATGCTCTGCCCAGGCGTGGGTGGTAAACCTCCCGGCAGAAATATCTCGGCCGTCGCTGGAAATGCTCTGAGGTCTTCCTGGTTCTCTATGATGAGCCGTACCAGGTACTCGGACGCTGGGAATCCACTTGCGGCGTACCTAATCGCCGGGGCGATTACAGTCTCCCAACTAAGCTTGCCGTACCCGGAGTGCAGTTCGTCCCATGCCTTTAAATTGCCAGGAACACCGACAGCGAGGTAGCCAACCTGGCTCTCCCGGTCCTCGGTGAGCAGGTAGTCGGGCCAGCTATCGGAGACCGCCCGGTACATGTCTGGAGTCGCGGCTGAAGGGGCGAGTGTGTAGTTGTCGATGCAGACCGATTCGCCGTCGGCGGTACGCAGGTTGATGTACCCGCCTCCAAATGGCCCAACCATCATGGGCTCTACGACACTGAGTGCGAACACGGCCCCTATTGCGGCGTCGATGGCGTTGCCGCCCATGGACAGCATTTCAAGCCCGGCCGCTGAACCCATCGGATGATTGGTTACGACCATCCCGCGTGATGCAATGGCAGACTGTTTGAAGGTCTGGAAGGACGTGCCGGCGCTGGTGCGCCAGTCAGTGAGGTTGGTCAACTTGACGATTTCCTGCGATTTGGTGAGGCATAATCGATGAGCGAGATCGGCAGATTATATGGCCCTCGAACGCGATATTCGGCCTTTCCGAAGCCATTATCGAGGCCGATAGCCCGTTCACGAGTCCGTCCACAATGGTCTGTCTTTGTACGTCCTGTCCACGACAGGTCATCCGGATCGGAACGTAAGCATCTTACCGGTCGCAGAGTGCAGGACATTCGATGGTACTCGGTCTTATACAGCGTAGAGATTCTCCGCCGCAGGTTCTTCTAAATGACCTGTCCTCGATGATTTGAAGACATAACCCTTGAGCCTCTGGGTTGCCTCATATCCATAGCGGGCGTACCTTACGGGCCCTTCTTTGTTCATGAACCAACCCATCGTCTGGAGCCATTCCATTGGATCAACCCAACCGAGTCGTCGCGGCAATGCGAGAAGGCCGAAAAGCGTACGGATTCCAGCTTACCTTCCCTGCTCCCCAGATTATCGAAATCATGGCGCCTTTGGATTTCGACTACGTGTGGCTGGATTGCGAGCATGGGCCATTTTCGCTCCAGGACGTCGAAGCCGCCTGCAGGACTGCTGAAGCGGTTGGGATCACACCTTTCGGTCGCGTCCCAAGCATCCAGTCACACATCGTGCTCCAGTACCTGGATCGCGGGTTGAAAGGAATCATGGGCCCGCACATTGCTTCACGCGCCGATGCCGAACAGCTTGTCAGGGCATCGAGGTTCGGGCCCGAGGGCGATCGGTCCTACGGCGCAAACCGCGGAACCGGGTATGACTATTTCGAGCCAGGTCCCGACGGCTGGCCCGATCGACGGGAGTTTTATAAAAACGCGAACGACAACATGCTGGTCGGGGCTCTCCTGGAAGATGCGCAGGTTATCGACGATTTGGACGACATACTCGAAGTAGATGGGATCGATTACTTCGGCGTCGGAGCAAACGACTTTGGCCAATCGATCGGCCTGCCCGGTATGGGTGATTCACCCGAAGTCGGGCAAGCCAAAGCACAGATTTTGGACAGGGTTCGGGTTGGCGGAGGCCGTGTTGGTGACGATTTCATGATCGCCAACTGGGTGCACTCGATGCTGCTGGACGGCGGACGGCGAATCGTGGAAGAACGGGATTAAATGACTGAGCATGGAACTGGTCTACTTCTGGTGATGATGGACATAGATCCGGAGCACGAGGACGACTTCAATCGCTGGTATGACGATGAACACGTCCCAGAGCGTATGGCGATCCCCGGGTTCCTGACCGGTCGTCGGTATCGTGCGATCGAAGGCGGGCCGAAGTACCTGGCCATATACGAAATGGAAAGCCCGGAAATACTGGATTCGCCGGCATACAAGTACGCGTCTGGCGAGGGACGATCAGAATGGACGGCCCAAGTGGTTGGTCGCGCCAAGAATTACGTCCGCAACGTGTATGTGGAGATGGTCCCTGGGGAGCACGCGTAGGGACAGTATTGCCGAGCTACGGTGCCAATACTGTCAAGGGGGTTAGTGTACTGCCAGCCTACCGGCTACCCCCACCAAGCATTCCCTGCTGACTGAGAGAAGAAACATATTCTTCTCGCGACGAGCCAGCCGCTGTTTGATTTCAAACCCGAAGCGTCACCCACAGCATCCATCAATATGGCATCCTAAAACCATGCACGAAAAATCTGCTCTTGTCCGAGATCTTGAAAAGGTTGTCGAGCCCACACACGTGGTGTGGAAACCGGAAGACCTCCTTGTGTATGAGTACGATGGTTCTATCGACCGCAACAACCCGGGCGCAGTGGTGGTTCCTGCTTCCGCCGAACAGGTGTCAGCGATCATCAAGATCGCCCGCAAACACAACGTCCCGGTCGTGCCCCGTGGCGCTGGCACAGGGCTATCCGGTGGGGCCATATCGATGGAGGGCGCAATCGTTCTAGTCCTTACCCGCCTCAATAAGGTTCTTGATATCGACCAAGAAAACCGGGTCGCTATCGTCGAACCCGGTCTGGTCAACCTCGAGCTCGGGCAAGCGGTCGCTCCTTATGGATTGCAGTACGTCCCGGACCCGTCAAGCCAGAGCGCCTGCACGATCGGAGGCAACGTGGGCGAAAATGCAGGCGGGCCACACTGTCTGGCGTACGGCGTAACCACCAACCACGTCCGCGGGATGGAGGTAGTGCTG
>JAAZYK010000186.1 GCA_014239685.1 Dehalococcoidia bacterium
TCCGCGTATCCGTCTGCGCCCATATCGTCGGCAAACTCTTGCGTTACAGGAGCGCCGCCGGTCATGAACTTGTACTCGTCACGCAACCCCATGTCCTCAAACTCGATGATGGTGCGCCCCATGTTTGGCATCGTCGTCGTGAGCAGTGCGGACATCATCACAAGGTCTGCTCCATTATCGTCTGCCGCCTCAATGAACTCGTCCGGCTTTGTGTCTACCCCAAGGTCATGCACCACAAAACCAGCCCCACGCATCATCATGATGCAGAGATTCTTGCCGATGTCGTGGAGATCACCCTTCACGGTCCCGAAAACTGCGGTGCCTATCGGCTCCACGCCGGACGCCGAAAGGATCGGGTCGATGTGTGCCATTCCCGCCTTCATGGCACGTGCTGCGATGAGCACTTCTGGGACGAAAATGATGTTGTCCCGGAATTTGACGCCAACTACGGCCATCCCAGAGATAAGGCCTTCGTCCAAAACATCGTTGGCCTCACGGCCTTCGCCAAGCGCCTGTTTCGTAAGCTCATCAACGGCGTGATGGTTACCGGTAATCAGGCTGTACGCCATCTCCTGCATGAGTGCGTCACCCGCTTCGATTTGCTCGAGGATCATTTCACGCTCGTCTTCACGCGTAACGTACTCGAACTCTCTGGCGAGGCCTTCATGAACGATTGGCAACTTTGAATCTCCGATTGAAGCGGGCTAGACGCCGTGTACTTAACAGGGCGACTTAGATCAAGTGATATAGATACATAAACATATCGTTATATGTCTGTCAATGCAAAATTGCATCACATTAGACCAGGTACTTGCACCAGGTCAGGCGGGAGTTAGAGGCGCTCGGCGCTCCAGTCTTTGACCGCGTCCGGGATGGCCAAGAGATTCTGGAGTTTCGTCTGTAGGGGTATTGCGCATTCCGGAGCGATCATCTGTACGCCTGCCTCGAGGCAGGCGTACACCTCTTTACGGACCTCAGCAGGCCCCCGTGAATAAAGGGTTTCAGGGTTATTGATGTTGCCCACAAGTCCGATTCCGCCATCCACGGCGTCCATCGCCGCTTGCGGGTCGTTTCTGGAGTCGAAGTGGAATGCAGCCATGCCAGTCTGGGCGATGTACGGCATTCGATCCAATGTCTGACCACAGATATGGAGGATGAGCGGGGCGTCGATTCGCTCCGCCATCTCAGTGTGTATGTCCTGCAAGAAGCGCTTGTAGTACTGCCCAGACACCAGATCTCCGGTGGCGTGATCCGGGATGCAAATGGCGTCCGCTCCCGCGGCGATCTGGGCGTCTGCGAACAGGTACGTCGCCACTTTCAGCTTGTCGAGAATTCGCATCGTCATGTCGGGGTCGTCGATGGTCATCAGTAGGAACGTTTCGACGCCAAACACGTGATAGGCGAGCGTCCAAGGTCCCATTGACTTGCCGATGATGGCGACCTCATCACCGAATTGCTTTTTTAAGATCTCAATGGCCCCGGTGACGCTCTTCATGTCACGGTGCTCAAGGAAATCGGCCGGGATTTTGACGTCGTCCTCGTTCTTCCAAATCGGGTTGGACATTCGGACGGTCGGCCAGTTGTCCTTCTGCTCCCACTGCATCTCGCAGCCGAGCGCGGAGGACTCCTGGATGATCGTAAAGTAGGGCTGTATTGAGTCGAAGCCGAGTTCCGTGTAGCCGGTCGCAGCCAGCTGCGCGTTCAACTCTGGATTCCGGCAGGCATCCGGAAACGGCGCGTCCACCATATCCATTAGCTCGACCGTCGCGACATTGGTCGGGTTGGATACGGGCGGGCGGTCCACGGGCAGACCGGCAAGCGCGTTCATGACCCGCTCCCGGGATGTCATGGTCTCTGCATATGGCATTGGAGTGGCCTTGATTCCTTGGCTTAAGTGCTGGCGAACCCGAGTGTGGATGTCGTCATCTGGCCGCGTAGAGCGTCGGCTTCAAAAGCGTCTTCTACGGCGCTAATGTTTCGGGAGTAGGGCAGTATTAGACGGGCTAGGCCATCGTGGCGCTGGCCGCAGCTGAACGTGAGGGTGGTGTCGTCCAGTTTTTCCATTTCTCCATAGCGGACGAATCCGGCGATTATGGCTCGAAGGCGTAAAGCTGGATTTTTGGCCTCGCCAGTTGTCGAAATACGGTACACATAACGGTTGCCATCCTGTTCACCCGCCATGTCGATCGTGAGGGCGCTTTTCGAGTCCTGGATCTGGAGCTCTTCTGGCCTGTCTCGCTCAGCTGTCCGCTCAATCGCTGCTGTGGTCAAAAATTTGAGCGGTCGGGTGTGAATGTGCCCGCAGGAAAAGCGTAGCCGATTCCAGGCATCTGCGATCTCCATGCCGCCAAGCTTGACCAGCCGATCCACGACGTCTCGCATTCGGTCATCCACGCCGGGTCGCCGACTGAAGGTCCAGATGGTGGAAATACCATCGCGTTCGTACAGTCCAATACTTATGTCGTGGAAGTTTGGGTCCATAGGCACCAGCTCCACGCAGTCGCCGAAGCGAGTGATTACTTCCCGTGCGCTGAGTAGTTCTAGTGTTGTCATCTGGAGATGGAACCTCTGATCGTGGTACCCCGTGTTCAGCCTTTGACGGCGTGTACAAGAGATTTTATGTGGTCTGGCCCGGTACCGCAGCATCCGCCAAGTATGTTGATCCCAAGGCTATTCAGCGTCTTGAAATGCTCAGCCATGAACTCGGGCGTCTCAGGATAAACGATCTCCATATTGACGATCGCAGGAATACCGGCGTTTGAGTGCACAAGCATAAAACCGTCATCTACGGCGCGCATTAACTTCGCTATTTCGATCATCCGCTCGATGCCGTTGCCACAGTTGGTGCCTACCACGTCCGCCCCGGCCTCACGAAGCTTTTTTACGCCAACTTCCGGTGTGATCCCCATCATCGTGAAGAACCCGCGAGGTCCTGGGTCGTACACCATCGTGGACATCACGACGAGGTCCGTGTTGTCCTTGGCAGCTTTAACGGCCAATGTGGCTTCTTCTATAGCGGTCATTGTTTCTATGACGACACCGTCGGCGCCGCCTTCAGCAAGCGCCGTAATCTGTTCGGTAAAAGCGTCATACATCTCCGTCTCGGACACAGGCCCTAGTGGCTCAAGGAACTCTCCCGTTGGGCCAACAGAACCGACCACAAAGCCTCCTGGAGGAGCGACCGATCGTGC
>JAAZYK010000187.1 GCA_014239685.1 Dehalococcoidia bacterium
GTCGATAGCGATAAAGGGGTTAATGGCGGGCACGCCGGGATGTTACTTCATAAGTCGACCAGGACCGAATCTGATAAACGACTACAGGACGGAGTTAACGGGAGAAGTCGGATCAGACGTCTTCACTGATCATGTGCCCGAAGGGTGCTCGCTTACGGATGCCAATCGCATCTGACTAGTGAATGTGGGTGATGGGTTATTCGAATTCGCGCGGCCGTGAATTTTACTTGGCGTGTTAGGACTCGCCTTACTATCGCGAATTGGCAGCGGCCTGTTGAGTAACGGTCCTTGATTCGGACCTGTAAGAAGGTCAACGAACGTCGATTCAGCCGTCAACCGAGGTTTCTCAGCCTGCTGAACTTGACGACGAAAATCGTCGCCAAAATTAGCAACACTGCTGCCAGCCCGATGATCGCCGATTCCGCGCCGAATATCTCCATGGCCGTCGCCACCGACAAGATGCCAAATGGCATGAAGCCGAACATCATCTCGAAAATGCTGGCCACCCGCGCACGGTGCTCGTCGTCTGACAGTTCCATTGCCAGCGCCTGCCCCAACGCAAACCGCCCAGCCTCTCCCACGCCGACAAACAGCATAAGAAACAACCCGATCCAGTAGTACGGCAATCCGGCAACGGACGCCATAGCTATCGCCGAGACGAAGGCCGAACCCATCAGTACCGCGCCCCGGCGCTGACCGCGTCTAAGCGAGGCCATGCCGAGCGCCCCCATGAGAGAACCGATCCCGGTCATAGCTGTCAACGCCCCGACCTGAAACGGGGTTGCGTCGTACACGTCCTTTGCAAATGCCGGGAGCAGCATGCGGAACGGCATCGTAAGAACCATTGCCACCCCGGCAAATACAAGAACAGACAGGAGTTCTTTGTACTGGCGGACGTACTTGAAGCCTTCGACCACGTTCGATGCCACCGATCGTTGTGGAGCGTTGGGATCCGGATCGAAGCGAGGTAGCTGGGTCATGAACAAGATAGCGACGACATTAAGACCGGCCACAACTAGGTATACGCCTTCCGGCCCGACAAACCCGTAGAGCACTCCGCCTATGGCCGGGGCCACCATCGTCGTCAGGCTCATCGCCGCCGAGTTGAGCGAGACGGCGTTCGACATCAACTCTTTTCCGACGGTCTTCTGGATCATCAACTGACGGGCCGGCATCATGAACGCAAAATAAAGACCCTGGATCATGGCAGCGACGAGAAGGTACTGCCACGTCAAAACACCCACAATGATCATGATTGCCACACTAAGTGCAATGACCACCTGTCCGGCCTGCAGAATCTGAATCAGCGTGCGTTTTTCCATTCGCTCTGCAACAGTGCCGCCGATCAACGATCCAAATAATGAAGCTGGCGCAAAACCGACAGCGATCAACCCGGTGATCGTGAAGGAGTTCGTGATGTCGTATGCCAGGATGCCGCGAGCGAGGAACTGCATCTGAGTTCCACTCATACCGGTCATGACACCTAGCCACAGAAAACGGTAATGCCGATTACCGAGGGACTCAAAAGTCCGCCCCAAGAATCCGTTTGTACGTGATGACCGAGTTGGCAACGAGGGTGCGGACTGCGCTGCGCCAGAGTCGGAAATAGCGACCGAATCCGCTTCGGGATCTGTCACGTGTTCTGACGGCGACGTATCGCCTGGGCGCATCGGCCCGCTAGTTGCCATATTTGCTGGAAAATCTTGCGATTACCGATCTAGCAGTCGGCTCAGAACGATTTGCGAGAGCGGGCCATGGTCAAACCTAGAGTTGGTTGATGCTTCAAGATCCATCGACCGGTAATTTACTGCGCGCGATCATATCGCTGGATGATCGAGTGGCAAGACTGATGCAAGAATCAGTCTGTTCTGGCGTAACCGGTCGTAGCGCTTGGAACTTGAGTGGACCACACTAGCCAGCATCCAATTCGATCTTTCACGATGAGGCCGCCCGCACATGAATGCAGGCCCGCCACAAGTAGGCGAGTCCAGTCCCGTCATCGGTCCACCCAGGCCGGTGTCCATAGTTCGCAACCCACAGTTCGTAAGATTGTGGGCCATCGGCGGATTAACCAGCACGATGATGTGGCTGGATATGCTCGTTATCGCCCTCCTGACCCTGGATTTGACCGATTCGCCGTTCCTCGTATCGCTAACATTCTTCCTGCGTTTCACACCAATGCTTTTTGGATTTGGTATCGGGGTTATCGCTGATCGAATGAACCGGAAGCATCTGATGGTGTTCGGGTTGGTCATCCAGATCGGTGTATCCGCCGTTCTCGCCATTCTCGTGATCGTTGAGGCGATTGAGTTCTGGCATCTTGCTGTTGGAGCGTTTATCACGGGCTCCGTGCTGGCGAGTGAATTCCCTGTCCGGCGCACGATGATCGGCGAGGTGGTCGATCCTGATCGCGTTGGCCGTGCGATATCGCTGGAGTCCGGTACTAGCGCAGGCTCCCGGATCCTTGGTCCGATCGTTGGCGGAACTCTGTTCGCGACGATCGGACCTGAAGGCGGCTTCATGATTGGAGTGCTGCTGTACTTCGTTGCATTTCTTGTGGCCATATCGATGCGGTACCAGCCGCCTCAGATTGAAGCGGTCAGAACGGGGGCGTTCCAGCAAATCCGAGAAGGCGTGAGCTACATTCGTGGCAGTCGGTTAATGGTAGGAGTCCTGGTCGTCACATTGCTGATGAACCTGTTCGGGTTCCCGTACGTGAGCCAGCAGCCGGTTGTGGCGCGGGAAGACCTGATGGTTAACGACGTGCTTGTTGGTGCGCTCGCGTCGATCGAGGGACTTGGATCGTTCATAGGTGCGGCTTTGATCGTCGCATTTGCACGTCCAAAACATTACACCAGGATCTATCTGTACGGCTCGCTGCTGTTCCTCGTGGCGATCCTAGTATTCTCACGGTCCGACTGGTACTGGGTCAGCTTTGTGACCGTCTTCTTCGGCGGATTCGGGATGGCTTCGTTCGCCGCTATGCAGAGCGCCATCATGATCTACGCTGCGTCGCCGGCCATGAGAGCGCGGGTCATGGGTTCTGTTGCGATGTTCATAGGCCTCGGACCGATAGGCCAGATAAATATAGGCCTGCTTGCCGACTTGATAGACCCAAGGACGGCCATCCTCATCACCGGCGAGGCATCATTGGGCTACCAGCTATCAGGTGAAGTGCCGCCGCGTATCG
>JAAZYK010000188.1 GCA_014239685.1 Dehalococcoidia bacterium
CTTCGAGGCGTGTAGCTGCGAGGTCTATCAGCGTCAGGCGAGCGGTTGCCGCCGCCCGGCGCAACTGGATCCCGACGGTTCGGGTAGATGCGCTGCCGGTCGTTCCGCGATCCTGTGGCACCAAATCGGTGTCACCGAGGATCATTCGCACTGAATCCACGGCCACGTCTAGTTCGTCCGCGATCGCCATCGCAAACCCGTTCCGTATCCCCTGGCCGTATTCGACTTTCCCAGAGAACGCCGTGATGACGCCATCGTTGTTGATGGTCAGCAACGTCGCGGGGTCGCCCGGAGGCGTCCGTGGGTCCGGCTCAAGCGACCAGCGGGGTGTGCCGATGACGGTTAGGGCGACTTCGTGTGGTGATCCATGAGGGCTCATTCAGCACCCCCTTCACCGGAGGCCGATTTGACAGCTTTAAGAATTCTGCCGTAAGCACCACAGCGGCAGATGTGGCCGCTCAGGGCCGATTGAATCTGCGCATCACTTGGGCTCGGATTTCGATCTAGCAGTGCGGCGCTACTCATGATGAATCCGGATGTGCAGTAAGCACACTGGAAAGCCGTATGCTCCACGAACGCTTCCTGCAGGGGGTGGAGCTCGTCGCCGTTTGCGAGACCTTCTATGGTCGTGATTTCGCGTCCGCCGGCTGATGTGACGGGGGTAATGCATGATCTCGTCGCTTCACCGTCGATCAAGACCGTGCAAGCGCCGCAATTTCCTTCACCGCAGCCGTACTTGGTGCCCATCAGTCCCAACTCATGTCGAAGTACGCTCAACAGTGTGCGCTCGGCGTCGACCGCGACCTCGAGTGATTCGTTGTTTACCTTTAGGTGCATCTTGGGCAGTCCCTTTCTCCGTGAAATGCATCATACGTGGCAGCATTGGTTATCGGAATCACCGCGGGACATGGCGACAATTGTTACGATGCCGGATCTCGGCCGTTAGCCTGATTACTGTAGAGGTGTATTGCAATACACCCGCCTGACCCTAATCTTTCGAAAATGGAGCGCACTCGCCCGTGAAGTACCGACAACTCGGCAGCACAGGACTACTTGTCTCAGCCATTGGCCTCGGCGCCAATAACTTCGGACAGATGAGCCCCAGCCAGGTAGCCGGAGGAAACCTCAGCCTTTCGACGGCTACAGATATCCTCGCCGCGGCACGCGACACCGGGATCAACTTCATCGACACATCCGACCTGTACTCGGAGGGACAGTCGGAGGAGTTCATCGGGCAGGCGCTCAAAGGCTACCGGAACGAGGTCGTCATCGCTTCCAAGGCAGGTATGAAATGGGCGAGCGGCGTCAACTCTGAAGGTCTGACGGCCGCGCACCTGAAACGCTCGATAGATAACAGCCTTCGACGATTGCAGACCGACTACATCGACCTCTACCAGATGCATATCCAAGATCCGCTTACGACCATCGAGGAGACGCTACGGGCACTGGACGACATCGTGGCCGCCGGGAAGGTTCGATACGTAGGATGTTCCAACTTCCTCGCATGGGAGGTCGTTGAAGGAATTCAAGTGGCACGCAGCAACGGCTGGCCGGAGTTCGCCACCGTGCAACCGGAGTTCTCGATGCTAGAACGTGAGCCCGAGAAAGAGCTACTGCACGCCGCTGCTAACTACAGAACCGGCATCTTGCCGTACTACCCCCTGGCCTCAGGCTTTCTGACAGGAAAGTACAAACGAGGCATGGAGCTTCCTGAAGGCAGTCGTCTTGCGCGACTGAAATGGACGGCGGACCAGCATGCCACTGATGCAGGCTTCGATCTGCTTGAGTCGCTGGAAAAGTTCGCGTCAGATAGGGGGCACACGATGGTCGAGTTGGCCTTTGCCTGGCTACTGGCACATCCGGAAGTGTCATCTGTGATTGCCGGAGCAACCCGGGTAGAGCAGGTAGTCCAGAATGCCGCCGCGTCCGAATGGGATCTGACCCCGGCAGACATGAAAGAATTAGATCAAATCCTCCCGGGCACGCCCGGCCCGGGCACCGGAAACTTACCGAGACGCCGGTCGTTGTAGAAGTGGGAATCCCCCGCACAATTGCGGACATTACGCCAGGATGGCTGACCGGGGTGTTACAGGATGGCGGGTTTCTCACGTCAGATCAGGTGAAATCTGTTCGATTTGATCCCATCGGCGAGGGGATGGGCTTCGTCGGAGACGTCGCTCGGTTGTACATAGAGTACTCGGGCGGTTCGGATGAGGCTCCGCCGACCCTCGTCGTGAAGATCGCCGTATCAAATGACGAGGTACGAAAATTTGCAAACCGCGCTGGACTGTACGTGGCAGAAATCGGTCTCTATACAGAACTCGGTCAGAATCTTGGTGTCCGCATTCCGCGGTTCTACTACGGGGCCACCGTGGACGGTTACTTCGTTCTCTTACTGGAAGACCTATCACATCTTCGTGTCGGCGACGAGACACGTCTCGGATCGTTAGAAGACGCGGAGGCCGCCGTCCGAAACGTTGCCCGACTGCATGCGCGCTGGTGGGATAGTGAACAACTCGCTGGGTACCAGTGGTTATACCGGCCACTGGATCCAATGTCAGCGCAATTTCGCCAACAGGTTTACCTAGATGCCTGGACAGCCGTATCCGGCCAGTTGCAGTCCGTTTTGCACGCGGACGTGTACGAGATCGGAGAAAGGCTCGGGCCAAAACTCGCGCAAATATGGTCCACCGCCTCAGTGCCCGCGCTCACCCTGAACCATGGTGATTACCGACTCGCCAACCTGTTCTTCGATGGCGATCAAATCGTCACCTTCGACTGGCAGTTCGCGCAGCACGGGCCGCCTGCGATTGACCTCGCCGATTTCCTTGTGTGGAGTCTCACGGATGATCAACGTCGCATTTACGAGACATCCTTGATCGATCTGTACGTCGAGACGCTAGTCGAAAACGGTGTCCAAAACTACAACCGGGAACAAGGGCTTCAAGACTGTCGCCTTGGCATGCTCCGGAATCTGGAAAATTATGTCATATCAATTCCAAATCTAGCCATGGATAGTGCCCCCGGACAGGCCTGGGTCGATACGGTCTCGCCTCGCATGATTGCTCTGGCAGATTGGGACTGCGGGGCGCTTATTCCGGCGTGAAGTTTAGGCTGTGTTATTTCTGAGTAGAGCTGGACGACGACAACCCGCCGGAAGACATCGACCTGGACCG
>JAAZYK010000189.1 GCA_014239685.1 Dehalococcoidia bacterium
CCTGCATCTGCTCGTAGGTCCCGGGCGCACCTGACATGTATTCGCCGACCACGCCCTCTTCGGTAAAGATTTTGATGCCAAGCAGCCGCCGGGTTCGTTTCGAACCTTGCTCATAAAATGGTCCGACGGCAAAGTTCAGATCGTCGCCAACGTCGTTCCACGGGACCAGATAGCGCGTAATTTCGATCCTGTCGATGACCGGGTAGTTAGGCATCTCGGCGTGCTCCAGCAAATGGAGTCGATCGACTGCACCGAACCGCCCATGCGGTTAGCGTCGACAACTCGCAAGCGCAAGATACTCGTCACGACGGCTCACTGCTAGACCATAAGACATCCTTGACCTCTGTTTGTAAACCGTCCCTTGATACGCAAGTGCCAGAGCATCGGTGAACAGTTTCACTATGAATTCGAGTCGCAAAGGATGTGAATTCGGAAGGTTCGCCATTATCCGACTGGGCTTTGAGGGCTACACAGATAACTGTGACCCGTTCCTTATCGTTTATTCAAGGCCTGGACTCACCTTTTCTGCAGGCCGTACTTCTCGTACAACTCTTCAAGTGATTTCGGAGAGCGAATGATGTGCATATCAATCCCATCTGGAGCTCCAGCCGAGATTTCCTGCGGGAAATTTCTGAAGTGATTTCGCCGCCACCACAGGTCATACACGACCGATTGCCGGGTGAAGAACGTGAGCCAAAAATTCTCACGATTGCCGTTCCACAATTCTTCCCGTTTATACAATCGACGGAGCGACCTTTTGAACGTACGCCATAACATGATCTTCCATGGCAACGCCAGCACAATCACCGTATCGACTCTATCGAATATCAACCCCCGAACCGTGAGATAGTTGCCGTCGGTGACCCAGCCCGTTTGGGCGCTGTCGAGGAGGGCCGTTACGACTTCTCGGAAATCATCGTCCGGCCGCTCAACCCATCCGGCCATGTGCCTGATCGCGTCCAACTCAACAAATTCGAACTCGAACCGATCTGCCAGTGCACGTGCAAGAGTCGTCTTGCCGCCCTTTCCGAAAACAGCGATGCGCTTTCCAAGAGGATAGGGTTCAGAATCCAAACCAGATCCAATGTCGACCGTTTCCGGCTCCATCCATACTCCGGGGAGGTGTATCTCAGGGTGTCTTGAAGGATCCCGCAGAAAAAGGCCGTCGCCCTAGCCTAGACGGACAAGGGGGCCTGAAATTATCTCTTCCATCACAATCAAACCGCTCCGGGGGTTATTTATTCGGCTGTGGCGTCACCCTGAGGTACGGCTTCACAGCTTCGTAGCCCTTCGGGAACATCGTGTCAGCTTCCTCGTTTGAGATCGCCGGCAGAATCACCACATCGTCGCCATCTTTCCAATCGACAGGCGTCGCAACCTTGTGGCTGTCTGTCAGCTGCAGTGAATCGAGCACCCTGAGGATCTCTTCAAAGCTGCGTCCCGTGGACGGCGGGTAGGTCAGCGTCAGACGCACCTTCTTGGCCGGATCAACGATAAATACCGATCTTACCGTCGCGGTCGCTGCATCTCCCTGAACCATATCGTAAAGTTCGGCTACCTTACGGTCAGCGTCGGCGAGCAGCGGGAAGTTAATGGCGGCCCCCTGGGTTTCTGCGATATCCGCTACCCAATCGTTGTGGGAGCCAATGGGATCAATGCTCAAACCGATCGCCCTGGTGTTGCGCTTGTCGAACTCTGGTTTCAATCGAGCGACCATTCCGAGCTCTGTCGTGCAAACAGGGGTGAAGTCAGCCGGATGCGAAAACAGAATGCCCCATCCATCTCCGAGGTAGTCGTGGAAATTGATCGGCCCCTCCGTAGATTCCTGAGTAAAGTCAGGCGCAGTGTCGCCCAGTCGTATAGTCGCCATTTCATGCTCCTCTTGATTGCAAAATAGGAAAACCAATCCGCCCATGGCTCACCGTACATCACAGAATTCACGCGATTATTTCGATAACGCAACAGCTTCTTAAATAAGCCGTCACCTACGAACATCGGGCGCGTCTTCTGCATTGGACGCGGATGTACAAAGTTCGGAAGGCGTTAAGGATAGTGCGTTCAGGCCGCAAAGCCATCCTGCAACCCTAATTACGCGTTCAAGAATTCCCGAACGAACAGGATCCGGGCAGTTAACATTTGCATGCCTGTTACGCAGGCGATGACAAGCGTTTCGTCTTAAAGGCCGGAGGTAGCTGATCGCAGCTATGTTGCCTGTGTCCAAGTCGGTGTCTGTGTCTACGTCGAGAACAACCCCCGCCAGATTCTTAACCTCCAATCAATTACCGGATACATCCACTTCGTCAATCCGATCAAACGACCGTTCAATTCGTTGGCCCTCTCAATCCGGAATAATCAGGCGACATGCGACATGCCGTGGGCATGTCGCATGTCGAGGCGTAAGATGGCGTGTACTGCCCGTACCAGAGGTAGAGCCGAGCCCCGTATCTCGATGATCCACGCTTCTTCACCCGAGCTTAAGGCTGGATAGAGACTCGAGATCGGAGATAAGCTCGCGCTCACCTCCCGACGTCATCCTTTTAACCCATGACATGGAGATATGAATGCCCCAGCAGGCCGATGGCCCCAGCCGACTCGAACGTGACTCGATGGGCGAACTACAGGTGCCGGCAGGTGCCTTCTACGGAGCGAATTCACAACGAGCAAAGCTCAACTTCCCGATAAGTGACCTGAAGTTCAACCGGTCATTCATCAAGGCGCTCGGGCAGATCAAACAGTCCGCCTCCCGGGTCAACCGAGATCTTGACGCGCTCGATCCCGTGTTAGGCGCGGCAATCGATAGCGCCGCCCAGAAGGTGATTAACGGCGAGTACGACGACCAGTTCGTGGTCGATATCTTCCAGACCGGGTCCGGCACATCCACCAACATGAACACTAACGAGGTGATTTCAAACGTCGCCATCTCGTCGCTTGGCGGAGAACTCGGCTCCCGAGACCCCGTGCACCCAAACGACCATGTAAACAAAGGCCAGTCGTCGAACGACGTCATTCCGACGGCCATCCACCTTGCAGCCGCAGGAGCAATCAAAGACGGACTGCTACCAGCGATGGCTGAATTAGAGGACGCACTCCGAGCAAAATCTGAGGACTTTTGGCCCATCATCAAGACCGGCCGCACACACCTTCAGGACGCAACGCCGA
>JAAZYK010000018.1 GCA_014239685.1 Dehalococcoidia bacterium
CCTTCGCTGCAGATTCACGTTTCGCGTCAGTAGGTTCCTGGGACTCCATGCCCCATGCCCAGAAACTTCGGCGATCTGTCACATGTGATCCTTTTGTTGGCCGTGGGTGAAAAATTCGGCGGGAAGCGGGAAGTCTAGAAAATTTAGGGACTGTATGAGCAGGTCGTTATTACGATCTTGGACGCAATTCCGGGTTCGTTCGTTTCAAGAAGACAGGTCTTCTTTCTCATTTCAACCTTCCCTCGCTGGGAGAACGAGTCACCTCGAGCGGGTTAATAGCCTCGGTCTGCACCTATTAACGCTCTGAATCGCGGCGCACCTGACAGCCAGCCCGGAAGTCTAGTGTGCACCCACATGACGATCAGGAGGAACGGCAGTGCCAGGAGATATGAACCAACCACGTCCATCGCCCAGTGGTCGAGTTCGATTACCCGTGCCGGCCCCATCGTGACGATGAGCGATACCAGGAATGCTCTAAGCACGAATCGTACCCGACCCGGCTTCATGTAGACGCCGGCAAGGTGAGCGAGGATGCCAAACACGATCACAGCGTACACAACATGCCCGCTCGGGTATCCGCCAAAGCCAAACGCCACTTCCGTCCATTCAAGCTCGGCGTTTGGTCGCGGGCGTGACGCCAGATCGCTTACCCGGGTCAGTGCAGTAATTCCACCTGTCCCAAAGTAGGTCAGCGTCGCATAGCGGCCCCACGCGATCCACACAACCGGAATGATCAGAACGAATATCATCGGAGCAACGGTATCGTCCGAGATGAAGTCCAGGAAGTCGACAATCGTTCGCACACCGACTACATCAAGCTTGCTAAACCAGTGGGTCAGCGTTCGCTCACCGGCGAGGAGTTCATTACTCCTGATGACAAGTGTAAAGCCGGCCGCCGCAATCGCCAGGATTGCGGTTGGCAGCAGCCATTTGACCCAGTCAGCCGAAACTGGCACGCCTGAGTATTCTGAGGACGCCACTTGATCCGTCCCTTGGTTCATACCCCGGCGTGCTCCGCGGCACCCGTCCCGGCGATCTTACCGAAGACAAAGCCGTTTGTGATTCCAGAACCGCCCGGGTAGTTCTCGTAGAATATACCTCCGACCAGCTCGCCAGCTGCGTAAAGCCCTGGAATTGGGCGGTCCTGCGTGTCTATCACGCGCCCAGTGGTATCGATCTTGAGTCCACCGAACGTAAAAGTGATGCCGCAAGTGACGGCATATCCAGTGTACGGGGGCTTGTCCAAGCGCAACGCCCAGTTGCTCTTAGGTGGTGTGATGCCCACGGTCCCCTTTCCATCCAGAATTGCCGGGTTGTAGCGCGTGTCCTGAACGGCGGCGTTGTACTCGGAGACCGTGCGTTCGAGCGCATCCGCGTCGATATCCAGACCTATGGCCAGTTCACGGATGGTGTCAGCCTCGAACTTGGTCGTCTCACGTATGTGGTATTCGTCCCGCAGCATGTCCGTAACCTGCGAGTCGAATATCTGCACGGCAAGTCGTTGAGGTTGGTTCAGGATATCTTTGCCGTACTTCGCGTAGGTGTAGTTGCGGAAGTCCGCGCCTTCGTCCACGAAACGCTTTCCCTCGATGTTCACTATCAAACCGAGCGGATACGAGTGCTTCTGAAAAAGGTCGGCGATGTTGCGATCACCACCCTCATCAGGCGCTCCCGCGTCCCATGCCACGGCATGACATCCGCTGTAGTGGCCGTGCGATCGCGCGCCGATCTCCAGTGCCATGCGGATACCATCGCCGGTGTTGTAGCGGGTGCCACGGACCTTGGCGAGGTCCCAGCCTGGGCCGAGGTAGCGGGTGCGCATTTCGGCGTTGGCCTCAAAACCACCGCAGGCCAAAACGACCGACGACGTGACGATTTCGGTGAGTCCGTCCGGACCTCGTAATGCGATTCCTCTGATTCCACCGACCTCGTCGATAAGCAGGTGATCGCCCATCGTGGCGTAAGCGATGTCAATGCCCAGATCTACGGTGCGTTCGAAGAGGGAATCAACGAGACCCTTGCCTGCCCCCACTGTCTCGCAAGCAAGTCCGCCCCAGAACTTGTAGACGCCATCTACCAAAAACGATTGACGGCTGTACATTAGTCCCCAGCGAACGCCTTGCTCACGAAGCCAGACGGCGGTGGCATGGGCGTTGTTGACGAGAACATCCGCCAGCTCCGGGTCGGACTTCCCGCCGGTCACACGCATCAGATCATCGTAAAAGGCACTACGTGGGTATGAGCCTACGTCTATCTGCGCGCGCTCGGCGTCTGAAATTTCGCCTAACAGCGGAGTCAGGTCGTCAAGATCTTCGTACGGAAATCGCACAGCGCCACCGGTGACGTACGAGTTCCCGCCACGAGCAGCCTCGGGCGCTTTCTCAAGCACGAGGACTTCGGCGCCTCCCAAATGTGCGGCGATCGCAGCGCTCAGGGCGGCGTTACCCGCGCCAACAACAACAACGTCGTACTTGTCCTTAAGAGTGGGCATTCATGTCTCCGGGGCTGGTTTGGTGGTTATCAGCGGGATGGAATATCGGGATGGACGAAGTCTACCGCTGCCGGGGGGGAGTATGGCGAAATTTTGCTGCGCCCCGTCATTGCCGAGTAGTCAGAAATGACGGGGCGGCGCTGCGTGTTAACCGGAGTCACGTTTCTTTGTCGCAAGTGCACTAATTGCCTCGAGCACGACGCGGTGAGCCAGTTGCGCTGTGATATCGGACGAGTCATATGGCGGTGACACCTCGACCACGTCCATCGCGACCAGGTGGACGTCAGAGCCGACGATGCGGCGCACGGCGCGCAGAAGTTCCCGACCGGACAATCCCCCCGGTTCGGGTGTACCGGTGCCAGGGGCAAACGCCGGGTCTGCCACATCTATGTCTACCGATAGGTACAGGTGGTCTGCTCCGTCCAACGCCTGCGAAATCGCTTCCGCTATTACCTCGTCAAAGCCGCGCGTCTCGATCTCCGACATCAGGTGCCAGCGCATTCCCTGCTCTTGCATCCAGCCGAACGTATCTTTAGGTGGCCAGTAGCCGCGTAGGCCAACCTGGACGAAGTTTTTTCCGGGCACCGCGCCAGACTCAATCAGGCGCCGCATAGGATTCCCGTGGGCAATCAAGACGCCGCCGTAGCCGGACTCACCGGTGTCTGCGTGGGCGTCGAAGTGGAGTATGCCGACGTTACCGTGGCCATACTTATCCGCAACAGCCGTGGCGGATGGCAGAGTGATGGAATGGTCGCCCCCGAGCACAATCGGTAGCGTATCGGCATCCAAGGCTTCCCCGACTTTGACCTTGACCGCATCGTGGCTCAACTGAAGATCGGACGGCGGGCAGTTAGCGTCACCAAAGTCGACCACCTTCAAAAATTCAAGCGGGTCGACATCCAGCCCGAGGTGATACAGCGTTCGCGATGCTGTGAAGTAGGAAGCGTCGCGGATAGCGCGAGGGCCAAAGCGCGTGCCGGGTCGGTACACGACACCCATATCTACGGGTGCGCCTAGGATCGCTATATCAGCGTCAGACGACTTCAACTCGGCGGCATCCCGGGCGAACGGGAGGTGCAGATAAGTCGGCAACCCGACAAATGCGGGATGGGGATCGTCGCCGTGGAGGTTTGTCATGAAATGTCCATTCAAATCCGAGTATGACGGTTCATCCACATCACGTGATGGTAATTCCACCGTCCACCACGTAGGTACCGCCTGTAGCGAATCCGGCGGCGTCTGATGCCAGGAATGCAACCCACGGAGCAATGTCCTGAGGTGTACCGAGTCGTCCAAGCGGAGTTGCAGCCAGCATCATTTCGCTTCGTCCGTGTGGGTCAGGAAAATCATCCCAGTCCGGAGTGCGCTCCAGCGAGCCAGGGCAAATTGCATTCGACCGTATGCCTTTACCACCATAGTGGACCGCGATGTGTCGATTCAGACCAAGCAATCCAGTTTTCGCCGTCATGTAAGAGACATTGGGCGTTCGGCCGATTATCGCCGTGATCGAACTGATGATAACTATCGAGCCACCATCACCCTGTTTGATCATTTGTGCCAGTCCGTGCTTGCAAGTCCGGAATACTCCACGCAGATTCACGTCTTGGGTTTGCTCCCACTCCTCTTCTTCCATCTCAAATAGATTGACGTCCGTGTTGTGGCGCTGAATTCCAGCGTTTGCCACGACTACATCAAGCCGGCCGAAGACTTCAGCCGTGCGCTCAACAGCCGCTTTCACCTGGCTGTCGTCGGTCACGTCAACGGTTACCGCTAGCGCCTTGCCGCCGGCCGAGGTGATCTCCGCAGCAACGTCCTCGACACCTTGTGCAGGGATTCCCGTCAGGGTTACAGACGCGCCAAGATCCGCCATGTAGCGAGCGCTCGCTGCACCGATGCCGCTGCCAGCGCCGGTGATGAGCACCACCTTGCCATCGAGTCGCATAGGTCCTCCAGATACGTGAGCCGCGTGCCTTCGTTCTCAAGTTTGGATGCTAGTCGATGGGCGCTTGAAATGGTGACGAATCAGGAGTCGGCAACGTATGGATACCCGCGCGCCGTACTGATACTCTGCCGCGAATATGACAACCACTGAACATAACCCCGGCCGTACAGCTGATGTTTTAATCGTCGGCGCTGGCGCTTCCGGCGCAGCTGTCGCCGCATCGCTATCCGAGGCCGGCTTCGATGTGGTCTGCATCGAACAGGGCCACTGGCAGGACTCGTTCAAGTACCCTTCGGCCGACCTCGACTTCGAGTTCAAGGCGCTGAGTTCCTGGTCTATAAACCCGAACAAACGTCGACTTCCGGAGGACTACCCGGTAAACGTCGAGGACTCGGCGGTCGACCCCGTGATGTTCAACGGTGTTGGCGGAAGCACCATCATGTGGGTGGCGCACACACCGCGCCTGCATCCGTCCGATTTCCGAGTCAAATCTCAGGACGGTGTGGCCGATGACTGGCCGATTTCGTACGAGGACCTGGAGCCGTGGTACGACCTGAATGATCATGTCATGGGCTGCTCCGGCATATCTGGAGATCCGGCTAATCCGCCCCGCTCAGAGAGACCAATGCCACCCATCCCGATCGGCCGAGACGGCGAAATGATCGCCGCCGCTTTCGACCGGCTCGGCTGGCACTGGTGGCCATCCGATGCCTACATCAACTCAACTCGTTACGGACAGGGACGCGACGCCTGCAATTTCTGCGGCCACAACATGATGGGTTGCTATCAGCGCGCCAAGGCTTCGACCGATCTGACGTACTGGCCACGGGCTATCGACCAGGGCGCCGAACTTGTGACCGGGGCCCGTGTTAGGGAGATAACAACCGACTCGGCGGGCAGGGCTACCGGAGTGAACTATCTGGACTCCAAAGGTAACGACCACCATCGAACAGCAAGATCCGTGGTGATGGCGGCTAACGGCATCGGAACTCCTCGTCTCATGTTGCTTTCCGACTCCAAAAATCACCCTGCTGGCCTTTCAAATTCATCAGGGCTGGTTGGAAAGAACCTGATGTTTCACATGTTTGGTGGGACTTCCGGAATCTTCCCGGAACATGTGGACCCGTGGGTCGGTCCGGTTGCAAACATCATTCTTTCGCAGGAGTTTTACGAGACGGATCCCGATCGTGGGTTCCTCCGCGGCTACACCTTCCAAATGTCACGAGGCCAGGGACCGGGTTCGATCGCGCGAGGTGTAGCCGGCCATCGCGTGCCTTGGGGAGAAAACCATCACGCGGTCTTGGAACGACGTTTCCGAAACACATTAGGCCTCGGCCCTATCGGCGATGATCTGCCTGAAGAACATAATTCTGTGACGCTCGATGAACGGCTAACGGACAGCTCCGGCCTCCCGGCACCGAAGATCACGTACAGAGTCAGCGATAACTCACGCGCGTTACTGGATCACGCCATCGCACAAGGGACAAAAGTTCTAAAAGAAGCGGGCGCGACCGAGATTTTGGTCAACCCGCAATCACGAGAGACCGGCTGGCACTTGCTGGGGACAGCACGCATGGGTGATGACCCTGAGCGATCAGTGGTCGACAAGAACGGCCAGTCTCACGATGTAGACAACCTATTCATTGTGGACGGCAGTGTTTTTGTAACCGGAGGCGCTGTAAACCCGACGCCGACCATACAGGCGATTGCGCTTCGCACTGCCGACTACATCACAAACAATCGGGGGGACTTGAAAGGATAATGGTCATTAAGCCCGATACCTATCTTCTGACGGCCGCCCTCAACCGCATCATTCCTCCAGTGGGTGACCTGCCTGGCGCCGGTGGAATGGAATTGGCGGAAGAAGTGATCAAACGATCGGCAGCAGATTTTCGATTTCAAGATGCGCTGACCAGAGTCCTTGGCGCTCTACCATCACCGAACGACTTTCTGGCACTAGATGACAATGGACAAGACGACGCGCTTCGGACCGCTGAATCTTCTCACGCGGAAGCTTTCGGGCTGTGGTTGGACGTCGTTTACACCGTCTACTACATGCAACCCGAGGTACATCAGCGTCTGGACTGGCACGGTCGATCTCCGCAGCCGGAGGGCAATGTGATGCCGCCGTGGGACGAGTCAGTGCTCGGCGTTATTCGCAAGCGTGACCCGTTCTGGCGGAAGGCGTAGCTGGGACGGGCACTTGCGGATTCGCCTCGTAAATCGTCCTGAATAACCAGTTTCCTTGAAACGTCGTCTGATGCCGACAACGCCGCTCACAACCCCTCACCCAAAGAACTCAGACGGTACGTGCACATCGGAAACCTAGGTTTCCGGTACTACTATCTGGCGTGTTGCTCGATCGTGCCCCGTTCCGGTAGCGGTTGCAGTACGAGGCGTGGCAAAGGTACGAGCCACCCTTCATAACGCGTGATGCACCCTCCAACGGGCCAAGAGGGTTGTCTCTCAAGGCGTCGGGCTCCTGGTGGAACGTCGGGCTCCAGTTATCGGCGCACCACTCCCACACATTGCCGGACACGCAGTAGAGGCCAAACCCGTTCGGCTCGTAAGACGTCACGGGGGCTGTTCCCGCGAACCCGTCAAGCTTGCGATTCTCATCCGGAAATCGACCCTGGAAGATATTACACATGTACTTACCGTCTAGGACAAGATCCTCGCCCCACGGGTACATCTGTTGTGACACACCGCCCCGTGCTGCCATCTCCCACTCGGCCTCGGTCGGCAACCGCTTACCTGCCCAATGGCAATAGGCAGATGCGTCAGTCCATGACACGTGCGTCACGGGGTGATCCATTCGGCCTTCCAGAGTTGAATCAAGGCCATCAGGGTGCAACCAGTCACCGCCATCAACTCGTCGCCACCACTCCGATCCAACAACGGCCTGATTCACCGTCTTCGCCGTTTCTTCAGAAATGAAGTCCTGGAACACAAAGGTCCATCCAAATCGCTCGGCTTCCGTCTGGAATCCGGTCGCGTCGATAAACTCCTGAAATTGTTTGTTGGTCACTGCTGTGGCGTCGATATAGAACGGGTCCACACCTACCTCACGGATCGGACCCTCCCCATCTGAAGGGAAGCCTCGTCCGTATTCGGTGCCCATCAGGAACTGCCCGCCCGGGATCTTAATCATGGAATCATCGAACGGTGCCTTGGGCGTGTCGGAAGGAAGTTGTGATGCGGCGCTCTCGCGATCAGATCGAGCTGGTGCATTCAGGTTTCCTACATGCATGTCGGTGCCCTGTAATGGTGCCGAATCCCGTGACGCCGCACAGCAGACACAATTGTGACCCTCACTCATGCCTGCACGTCCGTTACCGGGAACGGGTATAGCCTTGAGCGCCCCTCGTATCCGAACTCAGTCTGCATCGCCATGCCTCCAAGGTCCGCCAGCCGGTCGTGCATCGACATCCGCACAGAGCGCATGACCTCTTGATCCAGTTCCGTGCTTAATCGGTCTCTAAGTTCACGGTACGATGGGTGATCAGCCAGATTGACCTGCTCCTGTGGATCATTGTGCAGGTTGTAGAAGGTCACTTCTCCGGTTGAATATCGGGACAGCCGCCACTCACCGTCGAAGATCATCCAACCGTCCGAGAGCATTCCGTAGATGCGCTCCCGAGCCGGCTCGTCGGTCAGCCCCAGCCCCGGTAGCGGTCGGGAGTCCATGTGCTGCGGGATGGCCACTCCGGCTGCCGACAACATCGTCGCCGTAATGTCCCGGACCTCCACTAAGTCGTCCGACACTTGTCCGACGGGCAATCCCGGTCCCTGAATCACCATCGGGATATGGATCGCCGCCTCGTAGAACGACGCTTTACCGATCAAGCCGTGGTCACCGAGATAGTCGCCATGGTCCGTAGCAAGTATCACGACGGTGTTGGCCAACAGCCCGTTGCGACGTAGCGCGGCAAGCACCTCGCCGACCTCGTGATCGACCTGCTTTACCAGACCAGCATAGTGCGCCCGCACTTTTCGTTTTTGGGCATCCGTAAAGTCGGCAATATCGACGCCGTTCCAGTCGTTCTTGTTGACGTCTATATTGGCCTGCCTCAATTTGGGCGTGTCCCCGACGTCGGGTGAAGGCGCCGGCATGTCATCGGGATCAAAATCCCACGCATCTTCGAAGTCTGCTGCCGGATCATACGGACAGTGAGGTCCAGGGAACCCGACCATCATTGCGAAAGGCCCGTCGGAGCCGTATTCGTCGAGGAAGTTGACCGCCTCTCGCCCGACAAAACGATCCCAGGAATGCTCCCACGGCAATTGGTGAACGATGGCACCCTGGTTCTCAAAGTAGCCCGCGTGCTCGTTACCGTGGAGCTTCCTCAGCCCGCGCTCCCGTAAGTAGTGGAAGTAGTCGTCCCGGACGTTGAGCCACCGCTTGTCTTCGCAGATTACCCGGTGCTGAAAGCCAAACCGGGCGTCCCAAGGGTAGAAGTGCATCTTCCCGATGGCCGAGGTGTAGTACCCAGCGTCGGTCATCAACTGTGGCCAGGTCGTGATCCCGGCGTCCTCGTAGTCGAGCCGGATACCGTGGTTGTTGTCCGTGATGCCGTTACGGATGGCGTTCATTCCGGATAGGAGCGCATTACGGGCAGGAACGCAGATCGGTGACTGCGAGTACGCCTCGTTGTAGCGAGTGCCGTTGGCTGCGATGGAGTCAATATTCGGTGTGTCGATGAAGTCCGCGCCGTAGCACGATAGAAAGTCACGCCGAAGCTGGTCCGGGAATAGGAAAACGATGTTGGGTCGGTCGGCCACAGGGGGCTCCTGGGTAACATGGTGATATTCGGGGCATGAATTGTATCTGGTAGCAGGCGAAATCAATTCACTGACTTGACGCAAACCTGATCAACCGAAAGTGAATGTATGTCACGTCCAAACGTCTTGTTCATCATGTGCGACCAACTCAAGGCGACGGCCCTGAGCGTCTACGGGAATACCGTCTGCGAGACGCCGGCGCTGGAGCGGTTGGCGTCGCAGGGCGTGACGTTCCAAAACGCCATCACGCCGCACCCGTTATGCGTACCGGCTCGCACAGCGATCATGGCGTCACGCTACCCGCACCAGTTAGGGACTCGCCGCAACGAGACACTGATGCCGGAGGGTGTGACGCACGCATTTGGTGTGTGGAAATCGGCCGGTTACAAGACCGGGCTGATTGGGAAGAACCATTGTTTTGATCGTGTAGAGGATATCGACCTGCTAGATGTCCGTTGCGAGCTATGGCATCGAGGCCTGCAAAACCATGCGCCGCTCAAAGGCATGGAATGGTCCCGGCCTCAGGCGGACATCCACGCAGCCGAAGCTGTACGCGCCGATATGCCCCGTCAAAGTCCTCATATCTCATACGCCGTGACCGACTTCCCAATTGAAGACTACGGCACGTCCGTCATCACCACCACGACGGAAAAATATCTTGAAGATCATGCCGCAGCGGATAACGGCAGGGAGCGCCCGCCCTTCGCACTCTGGGTCTCGTTCCCCGACCCGCACGAGCCATACGAAGCGCCTCGCCAATACGCCGACATGTTCACGCCGGAGTCGGTCGATCTACCGCCCCGGCGTTATAACGAGTTCGATGAATCGGCTCCCGAGCGAAATCGCGTTCTGCATCGGATTCTTGGTCTCTCAGACGAAAGCGAAGAGGATATTCGGCACTCGATCAGCATCTATTACGCGATGACACGTTTCGTTGACGATGGGATCGGTCGAATCCTGGACAAGCTGGAGGCCACAGGGCTTCGTGAAAACACGATCATCGTGTTCACAGCTGATCACGGTGATTTCATGGGCGAGCACGACATGATCGTGAAGGGCGGCGTATTTTACGACTGCTTGGTCAGGGTGCCGCTGATCGTATCCTGGCCTGGGCATGTACCGCAGGATGTGAGCGATAACAGCATGGTGAGCACGATCAACATTGTGCCGACGATACTCAAGTTGCAGGGCATCGAATCTCCGGTTGAATTTCAAGGCGAACCGCTCCCAACAGCCACCGACGCCAAACAGCTCGACGCCGTATTTTCGGAATATGGAAGCGGCGGTCCAGCGTTCACGATGTCAAACCTGGAGGCGATGCCCGAACCTTACGGATACGAGACGCTCATTGGCAGCCTTCAGTGGCGCGAGGCGGAGGGCGATCGACGGATGGTCCGAACAACCCGATGGAAGTACGTGCATGATCCGCTAGCTGCATCCGAAGAGCGTGACGAGTTATACGACCTTGAATCAGACCCATCGGAGCTCACGAACGTGGCTGCAAATCCGTCTAATGCCACGGTGATTGCTGACATGCAGGACCGGCTCACTACATGGCGCTCGGATACCGGAGACGGGCCAGTTGTTCCTCTGCCGACGGCAGAGCATTACACCGCTGGTGGGTACTTCGGGTCGCGTGTGCAGCATTGAGGAACCATCACCAAGGTCGTACGGCCGCGCCTCCTGCACCCACCCGAGCACCTTAAGACGCTCGAAAGACCACGTTTAGTGGTCGCCTCCGACTCCACCTACTCCGGTTACCGTCACCCTATACGAGGGATCTGCCTCCGGTTCTGAGTCGACTATCACATTCGCCTTCTCAAGGATCCGCTGGCAGTTCTGGCTCAGGTGCAGGAGATGCAACTGTCGATCGGCGCGGTCGTATCGCAATGCAAGCTCAACAATCGCTTCCATCCCTGAATGATCCCATACCCGTGAGTACTGGAAATCAATCACAACTTCGTTCGGGTCAGTAGCCGGGTTAAACAGTTCCCGGAAAGTGCTCACAGAGGCGAAGAACAACTGTCCATGCAGCGTGTAGGTTCGTCGGTATGGCTCCACCCCGTCATCAGCATCGGCGTCTTCAGCTATTACGTAGATTGAGCGGGCCGTATTCCATGCGAACACCAAGGCGGAAACAATCACCCCGACGACAACTGCGATCGCCAGATTGGTGGCGACCGTCACGCCGGATACAAGAACCATGACCACCGCGTCGGAAAGAGGCACTTTCCGAATGATACGCAGGCTAGACCAGGAAAAGGTCCCGAGTACGACGATGAACATCACACCGACCAGAGCAGCTATCGGAATCCTTTCGATGAGCGATGAAGCGAACAGGATATAGACGAGCAGAAGAATCGCCGACACAGCGCCAGACATACGCCATCGAGCCCCGGACTTAATATTGATCATGCTCTGCCCGATCATGGCACATCCACCCATACCGCCAAAGAAGCCAGTGACAATGTTGGCGGCACCCTGTGACATACATTCGCGATTCTTTTGGCTCTTTGTCTCCGTGATGCCATCTATCAACGAAAGTGTCAGTAAGGATTCCATCAGTCCGATGCCGGCCAGAATCAGGGCGAAGGGGAGAATTATGCCAAGGGTCTCAAACGTGAAGGGCACGTCCGGGACGCTAAGAGACGGCAATCCCCCGGAAATACTTGACAGGTCACCAACGGTCGGGGTCTCGACGTTGCCGAAAATCACAATGGCTGAGACGACTAGTATTCCTGCGAGTGCGGAGGGGAATTTTGAGGTGAGCCTTGGGACCAGATATATGACCGCCATCGTAAGTGCGATCAGCCCGAGCATAATTCCGAGATCCTTTCCCTCCAACCACGACTCGGAACCATCATGATTCTCAACTTTGAAGCTTTCAAGTTGCGCTAGGAAGATGACGATCGCAAGGCCGTTTACAAATCCCAACATAACCGGGAACGGAACCATACGGATCAGGCCGCCGAGTTTCAGCGCCCCTATGGCCACCTGAATGACCCCCATAAGGATCACCGTGAGGAACAGCATTTCGACGCCGTGGTCGCTAACAAGTGCGACCATTACAACGGCCAGCGCGCCGGTAGCGCCGGAAATCATCCCGGGACGGCCACCGGTCAGGGATGTGATAAATCCTACGATGAACGCGGCGTACAACCCGACAAGCGGGTGAACTCCAGCCACAAAGGCGAAAGCGACCGCTTCGGGGACGAGAGCGAGCGAGACGGTTAGTCCGGCCAGTATTTCCGTCCGGATCTGGCCCGGATTTCGCAACTGTTGCATTAACACACCGGGAGCACGTGAAAATTTTTACAAACGCAATCTGTTCTACACCAGATTGCCACCAAAGGGTTGGTTTTCCGTTACGATTTTCTGCCAATCTGTTGGGAAATATGACGGTATCTACCACAGGGGCATATGGCGGGTATGAACGAAAACGGCCGTGAGACTTACATGCACGGACACCATCCGGTTGTTGTGGATGAGCATGCAAGACGAAGTGCAAAGCGTAACGCGGCCCACCTACTGCCTCATCTAACATCCGGAATGTCGTTGATCGATATCGGGTGCGGCCCAGGGAGTATCACCGCCGGTCTCGCGAAGGCGATTGGTCCCGGGCAGGCTGTAGGCGTAGATACGTCCGAGACGGCGTTGGCGCGCGCTCGCGCCAACGCCGACGATGCCGAGATCAAGAATCTCGAGTATCAGATCGCCGACGCTTACGATCTGCCGTTCTCAGACGGGTCATTTGAAGCAGCACATATCCACCAGGTGTTGCAGCATCTATCGAAGCCAAAGCGTGCTCTGCAGGAGGCGGTCCGGGTGTTGGCTCCGGGCGGGGTGATAGGCATCACCGAGGTAGATTGGGGCACAGCAGTCTTCTGGCCGAGAACATCAGCAACGGATCGTTTTCTGGAGATTTACAACGAGGTCGCCATCCGAAACGGCGGAGACCCAAATATAGGTCGTCGACTTCGCTCGATGCTGGAGCCTTTGGGGCTGGAACGTATGGAAATCGGAGCGCTCGCCTGGTCGTTTGGAGACGCGGAGACTACGGCGCAGTGGGGCGATCTCTGGTGGTCTCGCATCCAGGAATCGAACATCGCCACGGTCGCGACTGAGACTGGAATTTCGACGTCCGAAGAACTGGCGGAGGTCGGCGCAGACTTACACGAATGGGGACAGGCGCCGGACGCGTTTTTTTCGATGACGCACGGCCAGGCGTTGGGCTGGAAATAGAGGCGTGGGGCGATATTGGCCTTGCAAATAATCCGGTTGATGAAATACGAATGCCTACGAAGAAATCCAAACAGCGCGCAAGATCGGTCATTCCCGAGTTATTGGTAGTCAAGGAAACGCATGTAGGCCACATGTTTTAAGTTCAGAGTCTCGTAACCGAACCTAGTCGCACAGCATTCGATTCAAACCTTCCGCCACTCCTTCGCCACCCTCGTTGACCCGCCGTGTCTGTTCCGCTACAGTCGTTTCCCTCCTAGAAAACTGAAAATTCGTCCGACCCGGTGCCCCCGATGTCATGTCGAGGGAGAATAGGGAAGGCGGTGAAAAGCCGCTGCGGTAGCGCCACTGTGAATCGGGAATCAAACCCCGAAAGCCAGGAGACCTGCCAGGTCAGACGACGGACTGCTCCTCGCTCACCAGGGGGTCCGTCGGCATTGAATCTTTATCAGAATCATTGTCGCCATGGGCTTTGCCGGCACGATGGAATCGGCACAAGCCAGCTCGATGAGGCCGCAGAAGTGCGCGCCAACGGGTTCCCCTGAAGCAAACAAGACCAATGCTGAAGGGATGACCGCTCGGACATGGCGCTCGGAATTGTGACCCGACTCAGACCGCCTCGTGGAGCCGCGCTCGGCACACGTCTGGCTGCGGGCGGCGCCGTCCTGATCACGCTATTGATAGCAATAATCCTGTTGTCACTCAGCACCGGACCGCTAGACATACCGGTGTCGCATGTCGTGTCAATAATCGTGGAACCGACCGGACTACATCTGGCCGATTACAACCACACCGAGGAAATGGTTGTCGAGCGGATCCGCCTGCCTCGAATCGTCGTGGGGGCGCTTGTCGGCATGGCGCTCGGGGTTGCCGGTGCCACTATGCAGGCTTTGTTCCGTAACCCACTCGCTGATCCGGGCACTATCGGCGTTGCGTCCGGAGGAGCGGCCGCGGCTGTGATCTCCATCGCCACAGGCGCATCATCGTTGTTCTTCCTCGCCCTGCCCCTGTTTGCGCTGTGCGGTGCAATCGGCACGGCTTTTCTTGTGTACGCGATCGCTATCGCTAGCGGCCGGTTTTCCGTAGCCACGCTGATCCTTGCCGGTGTGGCTGTGAGCGCTTTCATGGGCGCGCTAATCACGCTCGTCATCATTGCCGAGCCAGAACAAGGCACCCTCAGGGGCATACTTTTCTGGCTGGCCGGCGGGCTCGACTCTCGATCCTGGGACCACGTGTGGTTATCCGGACCACTAATCCTCTTGGGCGGTGGCGTAATCGTCGCTTTCGCCAGAGATCTCAACCTACTGATGATGGGTGAAGACGATGCGAGGTCAATGGGCGTCAATGTGCGTGTGGTCCGGCCGATGTTACTTACCGCGGCTTCCCTGATCACCGGTGTCGCCGTGGCGGTCAGTGGCATGATCGCATTCGTCGGGTTGATCGTCCCACACATGCTCCGCCTGGTGTTTGGACCAGACAACCGGGTCCTTATACCCCTCAGTGCCCTCGGCGGAGCGGTATTTGTTGTGCTGGCGGATGAGATCGCACGAACCGTCATTTCACCGGCCGAATTACGTGTAGGGATCATCACCAGCTTCATCGGAGCGCCCTTCTTTTTGTTCCTGCTACTACGACACAGTAGGCGTGTGTCGTCATTGTGAACCCGCTAATTAAATTGCAAGTGAATAGCCCTAACACCGGAGGAAAGACTGTGAAAAACGGATCGTCGAACAGCCCTGCCCAGACCTGGTTTGGAGAGAGAGCATTGGCGATTGTCGCCGTGTTGCTCACTGCCATCCTTGTGTTGACGGCCTGTCGATCCGATGCTGACGTTGAAGGCGCGCTGGTAGGCGTTGGAGGAATCACAGATCCGGCCAACCTTGATTGGCCGCGTGATGTCACCGGGCTAAACGGCCCCGTGACGATACTCGAAAAGCCGGAGCGGATAGTGACGATCTCACTTGGCCACGACGAGGTCACTTACGCATTGGTGCCACGAAACCGTGTGGTCGCCACCAACATTTACACCCAGAGTCCCGAGCAGTCTAATGTGGCTCACCTTGCAGCGGGTCTCCCTGAGATCACATCGGATGCCGAGGTCATCGTCGCGCAGTCACCGGACATCGTCATCGCGTCGCCATTCACATCGCTTGAACTTATCAAAGCGCTGGAAAACGTAGGCATGGTTGTGTTGCAAACGAACTTGCACAACGATGCTGATGGGCGGCATCAGGACATCATGCTGTTGGGCTACGCGTACGGCGAAGAAGAGCGCGCTTTAGAAGTAGTCGAAGAGGTTGAAAAGCGTGAGGCCAGCCTCAGAGCTATATGGGAGAGCAAACCAGAAGTGGAGCGCATACGGGTACTTTCGGCGACTCTGTACGGGGACTCGCTCTACACTGCCGGTGCCGGATCCACCGAAGGAGAGATCATCAACATCGCAGGCGGGATAAACGTGGCAGCAGAAGCGGGTTTGGAGAACAATCCCATTATCAGTTACGAGAGCCTGATCGCCATGGACCCGGAGGTGATCTTTATACCGCAACCCGTGGAATTCGGCGGTGAAGAGTTTCGGGACGCCATGCTCGCCAATCCAATACTTGCGAGCGTCGCTGCCATCAGAGACGGCAGGGTGTTTATGGCCGATCCCAAATACTTTACGACGCTATCGTTCTGGAATCTAAGGGGAGCGGAAGAACTGGCTCGGAATCTGTGGCCTGAGGAACTCGCGGACACGACCTTTGGCCCGTTCAGCTTTCCTTCTGAATAGTTAGGCAAGACAACCAGACAGAGTAGTTTCACAATGGAAATTGTAGAGCGCACGGAACGACGGCTCGAAGCACGCGATCTTATATACGAGGTCGGTGCCACGCGCCTGCTTGACCAGGTCGATTTGAATGCTGACAAAGGCGAGTTAGTAGGACTGATAGGCCCGAATGGGGCAGGTAAGACCACACTCCTCCGCACCATCGGAGGCCTGCTCAAGGCACGTGAGGGCGCGGTGCTGCTGGATGGCGACGAAGTAAGCCGGATGGACACAGGCCAACGTGCCAAATCAATCGCTCAGGTCGCCCAGCTTCCTCCGCTGGCGCAGGGATTTACCGCTCTCGAGGTGGTCATGATGGGCCGCTATCCACATATGGGACGGTTGCAATCGGAACGGTCTGTGGACCGTTACGCGGTGCGGAAGGCGCTTGATACAGCAGGAGCAGGCGCCTTGGCCGATCGTACTCTGGAGACATTGTCTGGAGGAGAGCGTCAGGGTGTGTTCGTGGCACGGGCGCTGGCTCAAGAACCACGCTTGCTGCTACTGGACGAGCCTACTTCCAACCTAGACATCAATCACCAGGCCCGGTTTTTCCACATCATTCGCGGGCTGGTGGATGATGGCATAACGGCGGTGGCGGCGATCCATGACCTCTCATTGGCGGCACGTTTTTGCGATCGATTGGTGTTGCTCAACAAAGGCGTCATAGTGGCCGAAGGGCTCCCTCATGATGTGCTTACCCCCAAAAACATCGAGGTCGCTTTTGGGGTGCGGGCCATCGTGTCTTCAGATCCGGCGAGCGGCGTGCTTGGCATATCCGTTATGGAGACGGGTTCGGGCGGAAATAGTGTCGGCGCTGGGACACGCGTCCATGTTGTTTGCGGTGGCGGGACTGGCGCTCGATTGATGTACAGACTGTGCGAAGCCGGGTTCCTCGTGACGGCAGGGCCACTCGCAAACGGCGACACAGACCGATCCGCCGCCGAATCGCTAGGTGTCGAGTTCGTGCCTGTACAGGCATTCGGAGATATCGACGCAGTAGCCCACAACAAACATCTCCGGTTAATTCGAGAGAGTGAAATCGCCGTACTCAGCGATGTGGCGTTTGGATCGGGCAACGTGCGCTCACTCGAGGCCCTCCTAGAAGCATCTCTGATCGTCCTCGCAACCATGGAACCTATCCCCGGTCGCGACTTTACAGACGGTGAGGCGACGGCTTTGTTTGATCAGCTATCTCCGGTCGCCGCATGGTCTGATCTGGAAGCACTTGTGACTGGATTATCTAGTCTCGCCCGGAATAATGAAGGCACTCAGGAAATCCCCAACAGTTCTCGGGAGAATCAACAATGATCGATTCACAGCCTTCGAAGGGTCTTGTGATCATTCATACGGGCGACGGCAAGGGAAAAACGACGGCAGCGCTGGGTCTAATGGTGCGGGCCTGGGGGCAGGGCAAAAGCGTGAAAATGTTTCAGTTCCTGAAGCACACTGGCGCACGATTTGGGGAACACCGAGCGGCCGAAAAGGTGGGCATTTCGATCGAATCACGAGGCGACGGGTTCACCTGGCTGTCAAAGGACATGGACGAGACAACGGCCATTGCGGTCGACCAATGGGCGCACTGCAAGGCGGCGATTGAGGCCGGCGAAACAGACCTGATCATTCTTGATGAGGCCACATACCCGGTCACATACGGCTGGCTAGACGTAGACGATGTAACAAATACGATCACCAACCGTCCTCCTCATGTACACGTAGTTGTCACGGGGCGTGACGCCCACGAGAAACTTGTCGCCATAGCTGATGTGGTGACGGAGATGGAAGACATCAAGCATCCCTACCGAGACCAAGGCATCAAAGCACAGCCGGGATTGGATTTCTAACTATGCCCGACGAATTTCCAAGAGACGATCCCGGAGTAACGCCAGATGGCCCAGAAAAATCAGCGCCAGCGCGAAAGGGAATGCTCGTTGTTTATCACGGCCCCGGCGCAACCAAAGAAATCGCAGGGCTCGGCGTTCTGTTCCGCGCCAATGGACGAGGGCTGCCGGTCCGTCATATGAGCTTCAATCAGCCTCAGACAGCCGGACCATCAGGCGACGATCTAGCCCTTGAAAAACTGGGCATCCCGTCACACGTTATTGATGCACCAACCGAGGGTGCTGCAATCGAACTCTGGAGCAAGGCGGTCCGCCACGTGTCGATCGTTCAGGAGGGAGTGCTGGTACTTGAAGGATTGCTTGATGCGATAGCTGAAGGTTGGTTATCCGGAGCACAGGTTTCCGAAACCCTCTCCGGCAAAGATTCATTTCTTCACGTGATCGTCACCGGCCGCAAAGCGCCGCCTGAACTGATGGAATCGGCAGATCTCATCAGCAACATGCGAGCCATCAAAGAACGTGGAGCAGACGCGCCGTTCATCGCAGGCATCGACTACTGAATGCGAACCGATCCGGGAAACGAATCCGCGCACTAGCCATATGGGCTGTTCACCGGTGAGCCGCCACCAGGGCCATCGTTCCGCAAGCCTTTCATGTACTGCTCAAGCGCTCGACCTGACAAACCTTGTTCGCCCGGTCCATTCGTATCGATACGTCGCCATTTCCGCAAGCTGACGACCTCGCGCGCAGGTTCAAGACGCGAACCAAGACCGTTGTACGACACCTCTGCAACGTATATCGAACCTTCGGAATCAACCGCCATCGCGTGCGGCGAGATAAATTGATCTGGCGCCTGCCCAGACATTTCGTTGCCGATACTTACGAGCTCGTTCAGATCACGATCCAGCACAGCGACCCGCTTGCCGAGACGGCGCACTCCCTCCATGACCAGTGGTGGCCGCCCCTCTGCCACATAAATATTCATGTCGCCCCCCGTCCCGGCGAACAACCCTTGCGGCTTGTGAACTCGCTTCTCCAAGATGAACTCGCCGTCCACCGTGAACATTTGCAGCCGATAGTTCTCGCGATCAGCCACCAGTACGCGGTCTTCACCCACCATGCAGATATTGTGCGGTAGGGCGAACTGGCCGGGGCCGCTACCCGATTCTCCCCACGACATGATGTGCTTCCCGGCTGCGTCAAACCTGTGAACGGATGAGTTGCGATATCCATCGGACACGAACCAGTCCCCATTACGGGGATCGATCGCGATGTGTGTCGGACTGTTGAATGGTTCGCCGGTGTGGCGCGGCTTCTCCACGCCACGCTGCCCCAGCGTCATCAACACCTCACCATCCGGCGTACGCTTTTGCACAAAGTTGGCGTCGTCAGCCAGGTACATGTTGTCGTTGGCATCAAACGAAACGCCATGGGGCCTGTTGAATTCACCTGCACCCCACGCATCCAGAAAGTTGCCCTCTTTGTCGAAGACAACCATCGGCCACTGCCCGCGGTTGAAAACGTAAACGCGGTCTTGCGAGTCCACGCCAACTGAAGTGGCCTCATGCAGAAATATGCCATGCGGCACAGCGGGCCAGCCAACAACGGGTTGGTATGTAGTCTCCGTGTTCGCCGTTTGCGCCATCTTGTATCTCCTGTTGCCTGACGCCCTACTCCGGGGCGGTCAGTGAATATCCGCCGCGTGTGGGTATCCAATCCGCGATAGACAACTCGTAATAAACATATGCTGGTGTTTGAGGTGATTATTTCCTTGAGGTAAAGACTACTGAGGCCAAAATGGCAGATTTTAGATCTTGAGCGTGCTTTCATCGCCGTCGCCGGTCCTGCGGACCGTACAGATAACTGCGATCTTACAAACAAGCATTCTGCAAGTCATGAGGTAGTTGCCATACTTTATGCGTGAAATCTCTGCATCCACGAACATCCGGTTGGCTGTTCTCTCGGTCAATCACCATCACAGGGTGGGTGAGTGAAGAGGACATCCGACCCAATCATGAGGGCACGATGTTCGAACTGATCAACACCGCGATCCTTAATCCGGACCGGGCCGATCCGTTGTATGAGGCCACGAGTTTGACATCAAAGCGCCATTGATGGACTTTGTGCCTCTCTGACAAGTTTCTTGCAACCATTTTTTGAATCAGGGGAGAGCATCTTGGGCCTGTACAGCCAGATCGAGTACGAGACCGATGGCAGATTAGCCTACGTCACTCTAAATAGACCCGAGAAACTAAA
>JAAZYK010000190.1 GCA_014239685.1 Dehalococcoidia bacterium
ATCCGGAAAATTGTCGACCGGTCCATTTTAACTGGCGGTTCAATCTGCGCCTGTCCGAAAGCCTCGAAGTAGACGACCTTACCGTGGCGGGCAACCATGGCTGCTATTCCGGGAACGGTTTCGTCTTCAACGTACTTCTGCAGCATAGGCCGAATGCGCGCCAGGCGCTCTGTTGACATACCGACTTCCTCAGGGCTGCCTGTTGGCAGATCCTGACCCAAGGATGGTAGGGCGACCATCGCCAGTGTGAGGATCAGTGCCTTTATGCAGTTGAGTCCAGGCCATTTCATCTCCGCATCTCCTTTGGATATTAATGACTTCATTACTCGGACAGTCTCACGTATCACTATTAATTAATACTGCGAAAATGCAGTATATCTCCCTGTATTCTGGAGATTTACTCAATGGGTTTTTCTTTTTCTTTTCCCATCTCATTTCTCGGATCCGCCGTGCCCGTCCCGAGAATGGGGAATGGCGGAGGGGCGTATACCTCGTAGTCGGGCAGGGTTATGTTCGACGATGTCGGTGTTATGTCTATCTACCTCTTCCATTGCAGATTCCGGAACTCCGGATCCGCGCCTTTCCACTGTGCCCCGAACTGACCGACCATCTGCTCTTCGTTAACTGTCTGCTGCAAGTGCTCCCTGGCACTAAGTCGCAATGTTTTTATCTCTGTCCAATTTCCGAGTGCCTCGTCTGCCGCATTGCGAAAATCGGCCGCAGACAGCACGACGTTTTGCCATTCTGGACCGCCTTTGAGCGAAACGTCTGTCGCAAATTCATCTAAACGCACCACGAGTTTGTTCGACTGCTCAGAATGTACCTCCAACGCCAGTTTCGCCCCTTTAGGTGCAGCCCACTGTGGATCATAGACTTTGTGCGTTGTCCGTGCCCAATCGACCGGACGGTATGTGAACCACTCCTTTTCCCAGCCACTTGTAAATGTCTCGATCAGCGGCGAAGGCTTGAGCATGGCCTTTATCCCCGCCGCCTGGAGTTCCTTTGCGCTGACGAGATGTACTAGCGAAGACAGGTTGAATGTTGTAGCGGTGTACGTCCGGTAATAGTATCCCGCGCCCGTGACGGGCTCATCGAGTGGGTATACCACGTTGGCATAGACCCAAAGCGACTTGTCCGTGCTGGACACCGGCATCTCGGCTTTCCAGGCATCGCCCTCCTTCGTTGTCACTGCATGATGCCAGAACCGGTTCATTGTGTTGTCTCTATCGTCTGCCTGGCCATCCATCTGTCCCTGCTGCGTGTAGTAGACGTCAACATGCAGTATGGCTACGGACGCATCCGGTTTGACTGTGATAGAAGGCACTCCGTCTGCCGTCTCTAGCGCCAACTCGGTTCGCGGCGTTTGCGGAAAAGTGAATGTCCCCTTCAGGTGCTGATCCATCCATAGCTGAGTGGCGACCTCGTATTCGGCCGTGTCCTGGTGGTTGTGATGTGCCGAAGAGGTGATCCGCCAGACCGATGTTTGGATTTCATCGACCGCTGACGGTAGGTCGTCAATCCGGCCGTGGAAGTCGTTGGCCGGACTGAGGAAAATAATCGGGCAGGAGACGTGTTTCAAGTAGACGGCATCGCGAATTGTGGTTCTCAGCAACTCGTCGCTCTTGTCGAGGTCGCTGATACCGCCGCACGAAGGCGCCGCGGCTTTGATGCGGTCATCTGCTCCCGCCACCATCACCGTCAACTTGCCACCCATCGAGTGACCGTAGACACCGAGCTTGTCGCCATCCACTTCCGCTTGTTGTTCCAGAAAGGTCACCGCCCGACGCGCGCCTACGGTACAGAGCAACCAGTTACTGTTGCGGGGTGACGCGATATCATCGAGCGTCCACGCCGCGGGGGAGAGGTTGCCCCAATTGGCATTCTCCTTGTTGCGGTTGGGGTGGTGGTAAGCATCAAGCATACCCCAATCGGTGATGACTTTATATTTGGGGTCATCGGTCTTGCCCGCCCAAAAAAGCTTCACCTCATCGGGCGTTACCCGGTATTCCGGCGCATCGATACGACCTCCCCAGGAGATTGAGATCGTGGCGTAGCCGCGCTTGGCATTGGTCCGGCAAGCGTTGTAATGGGCATATTGCCCCCCTCCATGAATCTGGACTAGTCCGGGGATTTTTTTGCCCCCTTTGGGATATCCGTATACCGCGGCCATCATGGCTCTCCGGCCTTTGAACACGCCGATGCGGTAACGCAGGACCTTCAGTACGACGCCGTCCACTTCCCATTGTTGCAAGATTTCGACCTCTAGTGGTTCCGTCCGCGGATCAAAATCTGTCCAGATCTGCTCGAAACTCTTTGGCGCAATCCCATGGCTAAAAGGCGGCCAGGTCTCCGTCAATGCGTTATGTGAATTCATCGATTCGATACTCCTCCCAACCTACGTTGGTGGCTATTACGAGACCCAAGAAAGACAAAATCCAGAAATCGCTGGTATTGCCTGCCGTTTTTCTGATGTGGTCAAACCATTGTAGCACCACCGAAGCTGCGAAACAGAGCCGAGGGTGCCGTGTTAATCGCTGGCGACTCCTTGGCGGCGAAACGCTTAAAAATGAATTAAGGTCTTGCCAGCACCCCGCTAAAAGAAATTGAATACCGACTTGGGAATAACGCCGGAAAAATCGATGAAGTTGATCGTCAAATGAGCCAAGATGATGGCAGGCAAGGACCGCGTTCGCAGATAGGTGATCATAAAAATACAGGATAGAAACTCGGTAATAGCAAGTTTTCGAATAACCGATGGACTTCTATATGGACACGGTACTATTTAGTGGAGAATCAACGCCAGCGTGTCGTATTGTCGAGTCTTCGCTTGGATTGTCAATCTTAGCTGGACTTTTCACCCGTTCGCCAAGGTATGGCACTGGATCCGGTCGGACGTGGGCCCGTGGGGCGTATTAGCATCTTCTTATAGGAGCGGTAGCACACGTCGAGGTGCGGAGTTTCTATCCGCACATGTCCGCGATAGCGCGATTCCATCAGCGCGTCCAGCGCCCCGCTGGTCAACAAGGTGCGCTCCACTGGGTACTGGGGCTTGCCGGTGAGGAACATCTCCTGGATGTTCAGGCCCATGTAGACGAAGTGCGGATGCGGATCACCATGCAGAAAGACCTCCATTCCCTGTACCTCGCCGCCG
>JAAZYK010000191.1 GCA_014239685.1 Dehalococcoidia bacterium
AATCGAGACACAAGTGGTGTCCTGAAGTTCGTTGCTACTTAACTTCGATTTCCATGAAAGCCACAGCGATGTTGCTCCTGTTAACAACATTGTGTTCAGAGCCGGCCTGTCTGAAATACGGCTCCCCGTAAGTGATGTTGTTCTCAGATTCGCCATTGTCGGAGACGATCGTCAAAGTGCCTGTCAACAAGGGCACGACGGTGTAATCAAATTCATGTACATGATTGCCAGTCTCTGTACCTGGGGCAAATATCCACTTGGTTACACGAACCCGATCGTTGTCCTCATACACAGTAGAGTCTGCAAGCTGCGTCATCAGAGTCCTCTCACACATTGAATGTCATCCATTAAGGCCGCCAACCCTAACCCAGAACGCGCGTCTCTACCGCATCTTTCCGAGTATTAGGTAGCTGTATAGGAAACTCCTAGATAATTCACTCGCAAGACAAGAACAGGTACTTGCCCCTAATAGCCCTCCCAGATACGCTTCCGCTGACGCGTATGGCATGACCGATCTTGATTCATGCTGGCGGACTGGCGCTGGCTAGGAGGCAACAGATGGAACTCGGCTTTTTCACAATGCCACTCCACCCGGCGGGCTCAAACTTGACGTCCACGCTCAAATCCGACCTTGATCAAATAGTGCAGTTGGACAAACTCGGATACTCCGAAGCATGGATCGGTGAGCATTTCACATCTGAATGGGAGAACATCCCATCGCCAGAATTGTTCATAGCGCAGGCTCTGGCGCTAACCAAAAACATCCGTCTTGGAACCGGTGTGACCTGCATGCCGAACCACAACCCCTTCGTTCTGGCCCACCGCATAGCTCAGCTGGATCATATGGCCGAAGGACGGCTTAACTGGGGTGTGGGTATAGGAAGCTTCGAAGGTGACACACAGGTATTCGACTACGGCGGTGAGAATCCATCTCTTGACAACCGGGCCTTTACCGCCGCGGCTATCGATACGATTTTGAAGTTGTGGGACGACCCAACACCCGGGATCTGGGAGACTGAATGGTGGAAGTTCCGTGTCCCGGAACCTCAGGACGATATCGGTCTCAGGACGCACGTCCGTCCGTACCAGAATCCTCACCCGCCTATTGGAGTAGCTGGCGTTACGCCCTACTCTTCTACCTTGAAAATGGCTGGGTTTCGCGGCTGGATTCCCATGAGCATCAACCTGACACCTCCCGTTCTTCTAAAGACGCATCGGGAAGCCATCGAGCAAGGAGCGCGTGAAGGCGGTAAGGAGCCGCGTTTGTCAGAGTGGCGTGTGGCACGAGAAGTGTTCGTCGCAGAAACCTCAGAGGAAGCGCGACGTATCGCTACAGAAGGTGTCTTGGCGCGGGATTTCAACGATTATTTCTTGAAACTTCTGGCCAAAGGTGGCGTTTTAAATGTCATGAAAAACGATCCCGAGATGGCAGACTCCGAGGTCACCGTTGAGTATCTGATCGACAACGTTTTCATTGTTGGAAGTGTCGACGAGGTCGCCCAGAAGTTGAACGATCTCAAGGGCGAGATCGGTGACTTTGGCACCCTACTCGCGATGGGCCACGAGTGGGACCCATACGAAGCATGGCATGGTTCGATGTCGATGTTGAAGAACGAGGTGATGCCGAAGGTGGGATAGAGTTTGGTAACCGCCTTTCCAGGCGGGAGAAAGCTGGGGTGACGGACGATAAACGTTCATGATCACTCTCATCGCCACGCTGATAAATGTGCCTCGGATACGCTTGAGATGGGACCGGTGATTCGCCGACTCTTGAGCTTTTCGGTCTCGCAAGGTGCACGCCCCGCCCTCACGGTGTCTGGCGTCTCTACACTGACCCAGCCATCGACGTTTTTGCTCCTCTGCCTTTGGCCCGATCATTTCCTTCAAAGTTAAGAGGTCGTGCGGTCGCAGATCCGCCGTTTAATGCCCTACTCCGCTACCACAGTTACCGTTCCGGCTGTTCCGTTGACCATTACCGTGGCGCCATCCGGAATAACACTCGTGCCGTTCCCCGTCGCCACAACAGCCGGAATTCCAAACTCTCGTGCCACGATCGCTCCGTGCGCCAGTACCGATCCTATATTTGTGACGACTGCGCCGATCACGGCGAAGTAAGGCGTCCATGCCGGGGTTGTGATATCGCACACCAACACATCGCCTTCCACCAATGAATTGGCCTCGGTCAGCGCCTGGATCACGCGTGCACGACCCGTGTAACTTCCAGCAGAAGCAGCCATTCCCTCAACGACGATCTCTTCTGCCATTTCGTCGACCACCAGCGCACCTTTGCCGATCACGGCAGGAGGAACAACCGATCTCCAACGCGCAAGCTGTTTTTTTCTAGATGAAAGTTCGTTCACACCCAGGAGTACGTCGGATTCCAGCAGCTCCAGTAACTCATCTACCTCGTAATAAAACACGTCCTCGGCCAACTCCACAGACCCACGGGACTGGAGCATGTCGCCGATCTTCAGCCACCGGGAACGCGACGCATTTCCGATCCTTTGATCGGCCAGGAGATTGTGATCCTCGGTAACCGGGCCGATGTGTTGCGCGTACGGCAAGAACTCGACGAGATCTTCGATCGCCGCTGAACTTCTCGCTTCGTTCGACAGTTCAATTTCCAGACTCTCGCGGCGATCTATACCAGCCTGCTCAACAACACGTGGACTGCGCCCGTCATCTTCAATTGCGTACTGCCAAATAATCGATATCGGCATCGAAGTATTCTCACGCCAGGTCGGCAAGTCCTCCGAGCCCTGTGGATTCATGTGCCCGTACTTGACCATTGCGGCCTCAAACCCATGCCGAAACAACACTTCATCATCGCCACCACCAGACGGCAGGGCTCCTGATTTGATCACCGACATCACGGCATCCGAACGTCGTGCAATTCGTCCGAGATCCCACAGGTCTGCCGCCCTCTGGGTCGACATATTAGGGAAGCCTTGCAGGAGAGCCAGCCCATCGGTCTGGCTCTCCTGCCCAAACTCCATGATGTAACGAGCGGTGAACGTTTCAGCAAATA
>JAAZYK010000192.1 GCA_014239685.1 Dehalococcoidia bacterium
ATACACTCGTGGGCAACCAGGCCGTGGTGCCCTGTATAGACGACGGGATAGTAGGCGTTCAGGCGCTTTGCCACGTAATTGGCGTTCAAGATCGCGATTTCAGTGGCGCGGCGCAGTCCCGATGCACCGAGCAGCGCAATGTAGGCCCATGAGATCGGAAGGATGCTGGCAGAACCCCAGGGTGCGGCCGACACCTGGCCGATAGTCGCTCGACCTCCTGATGCCGGGTTAACCCCTTCCACCAAGACGTGATCGGGCAAAAAGGGCGCCAGATGCGATAGCACGCCAATGGGTCCCATGCCGGGCCCGCCTCCCCCGTGAGGAATGGCGAACGTCTTGTGCAGGTTGATGTGTGCAACATCTGCACCGATCTCGGCCGGCCGGCAAATTCCCACCAACGCGTTGAGATTGGCGCCATCCATATAAACCTGTCCACCGTGGTGATGAACTATCTGGCAGATATCCCGGATACGCTCCTCGAAGACGCCATGAGTGGATGGGTAGGTAATCATCAGCGCGGCGAGTTCTTCCTGGTGGGTTGCCGCCTTATCCCGGAGATCGTTGAGGTCGACGTTTCCATCCTCATCGCAGGCGACGATCACCACCCGCATTCCTGCCATAACTGCGCTGGCAGGATTGGTTCCGTGTGCGGAGGATGGGATCAGGCAGACATCGCGGTGGCCCTGCCCATTGGCTTCGTGAAATGCCCGGATACAGAGGAGCCCGGCGTATTCACCCTGTGAGCCGGCGTTGGGCTGAAGTGATATTGCGTGAAATCCGGTGATTTCACAGAGCATGTCTTCGAGTTCCTCGAAAAGTTGCTGGTAACCTTGGGTTTGTTCCAGCGGCGCAAAAGGGTGCAGGTTGGTGAAGTCCCGAATCGAGATGGGCAGCAGCTCAGAAGTGGCGTTGAGCTTCATCGTGCAGGATCCCAGCGGGATCATGGAGCGGCCGAGGCTGATGTCTTTGCTGGCAGTGCGCCGCATGTAGCGCATCATCTCGGTTTCAGAGTGGTAGCGGTGGAAGATCTCGTGTTCGAGATAGGAAGTGGTGCGCACAAGGCCAGGCGGGATAGCGCTTTCCACCTCGCTATCCAAGGCGTCGATATCGAGGCGGTGATGCGCGTGGGTATCGAATACCCGCCAGAGCGTCAGCAGGTTTTCGCGCTTGGTGGTTTCGTCCAGACTGATCCCAAGATGATCTGCATCGATCACCCGCAGATTAATTCGTGATTCGCGCGCACGCGCAGCGAGTTTTCCCGCAAGACCCGGAACGTGTACCGCGATGGTGTCGAAAAAATGGGCGTCCACAATTTCGTAGCCGATTTGAGTCAAGCCCTTCGCGAGAATGCAAGTCAGTCTATGTACCCGGTTGGCAATGCTGTGCAGGCCCTTAGGCCCGTGATACATCGCATATAGCGTTGAGATGTTGGCGAGCAGTACCTGAGCCGTACAGATGTTGCTAGTGGCTTTCTCCCGGCGGATATGCTGTTCACGGGTTTGTAGGGCCATGCGAAGTGCGGGACGGCCTTGGGAATCTTTTGATACGCCGATAATACGTCCTGGAATCGAACGTTTGTATGTCTCACGCGTGGCGAAAAACGCCGCGTGGGGCCCACCATAACCCATGGGAACGCCAAAGCGCTGGGAACTGCCGATAACAATATCTGCGCCCATCTCTCCCGGAGGTTTGACTAAGGTTAGAGAAAGGATGTCTGCCGCTACAACGGTCAATGCATTTTTGTCGTGCGCCACCTTGATGATGTTACTGAGGTCGTGCAGTCCGCCGGTCGAGGCGGGGTACTGAAGCAGGACGCCGAAGCACTCACGTCGACCCAGCTCCTTTTCCGGATCTCCCACAAGGATCTCGAATCCCATAAATCCCGCTCGGGTTTTGATGACCGCCAGGGTCTGGGGATGCACCCGATGGTCTACAAAGAACACGTTTGATTTGGACTTGGAAAGACGCCGGCACATGCTCATCGCTTCTGCCGCAGCCGTGGCCTCGTCCAGCAGCGATGCATTGGCTAGCTCCATGCCCGTCAGATCCCCAATCATCTGCTGAAAGCTCAACAGAACTTCAAGACGCCCCTGGCTGACTTCGGCTTGATAAGGAGTGTATGCCGTATACCAATCGGGATTCTCAAAGACATTTCTTCGGATAACAGGCGGCATCACGGTGCCGTGATATCCGCAACCGATCATGGACACGAAGACCTGGTTGCGGTGGCGCATGTTACGGAGATAGGTGCTAGTAGCTCGCTCGCTGCGGGGAGCATCGAGTTCGAGCGCGCGTTCGCTGACGATATCGGCGGGAACAACCTGGTTGATCAGATCGTCGACACTGGTGCAGCCAAGTTCGGCCAGCATATGTTCGACATCTGCATCCGACGGTCCAATATGTCTACGGATAAAGTCACCATGCATTTCAAGTTCGGTCAGTGTTGGGCGGCCCTGGGTCATCGTTATTGTTCCTGTGGAGTCTTAGTCGAGACTGCTGACGAGATTCTGATACCCTGTTTCGTCCATAAATGAATCAAGGTTTGCCTCGGAACTGAGCTGAATACGGTAAATCCAACCCTCCCCGGTAGGATCTTCGTTGACTTTTTCCGGCTCGTCACCAAGCGCCTCGTTTACTTCAATGATGGTTCCATTGAAAGGTGACTTGATATCACCTGCCGCCTTGACTGATTCAATTACCACGACTTCCTGTCCGGCGGTGACGCTTAACCCGGTCTCGGGGAGTTCCACGTAGACGAGGTCACCGAGCTGATCCTGTGCATAGTCGGTAATGCCGATGGTGGCTATATCTCCGTCGACACGAGCCCACTCGTGGTCGGCGGTAAATTTAAGGTCAGTCATTACGTCATTTCTCCTTCGTTTTCTGATGGTAGCGATGAGGAACAAAAGGCAGCCGGCAGACAGTCACCGGAAGCGCTTTGTTTCGAACCTGTGCTTCAAGGGTTGTTCCGGGTTCCGCGAACGTGCTGGGGAGGTAGGCCATGGCAATAGGCGCTCCAA
>JAAZYK010000193.1 GCA_014239685.1 Dehalococcoidia bacterium
AGGACGAGGTACGTCCGGCGCATGTGCTAGCCGGATTTTTCAAAGAGATTTCTGATCTGGACGACGCGCGGATCCGGGAAGCGATGAACCGTTGGGGGTTGTACTACCGAGCGCGCGATCTGAAGTCTCAGGATGGAACGCAGACCGGACTCGACGCCGAGTAGGTATTAGGCCACGCGGCCTTGTGGTTCCAGAATTCTCAATCGCCTAGTCCAGACCCGGTTGAGGGTTGGCGTCCCTGATGTCGGGAGTCCGGCCCTGGTCCCCGGAATCCGGAGATGGTGACGGGCTTTCCGATTCTTCAGATCCACCAGACTCGGCGGACGCCTCTGGCTGTGCAGCCAGAGTTACGAGCGGGTCTCTGCCCTCTAGGATCTCCACCATCTGCTTGCCATCGATGGTCTCGTGTTCGATCAGGAAGGAAGAGATCGCATCAAGGTGTACGCGTTCCTCGGTGATAATCTTCTTGGCCTGGTCACGTCCGGCCAAGAGCAGGAGATCCACTTCTGCGTCGATTAACTCCTCTGTCCGAGGTCCATAGTCACGGTGATCGCCGAGGTCTTTACCCAGGAACACCATGTCCTCGCGCTTGCCGAAGAGGCGCAATCCGAGTTTGTCGCTCATGCCGAACTGCGTCACCATCGCCCGGGCGATCTGTGTCGCCTTCTCGATGTCGTTTGAGGCTCCGGTGGTTATCTCGTCAAAGACAAGTTCCTCGGCCACACGACCACCCATTGCTGTGGCAATCATCGCCTCAAACTGGCTCTTTGTCTGGAGCGTTCGCTCCTCGTCCGGGAGGTAGCGGGTGTAGCCGCCCATGCGGCCCCGGGCCACGATAGATATCTTGTGGACCTTGTCGGCGTGGGGCATGAAGTAGCCCACGATCGCATGTCCGGATTCATGAAATGCGGTGACCTTCTTTTCGTGCTCGGAAATGACCCTGCTCTTGCGGGCTGGTCCGGCGATAAGTCGGTCGATCGCCTCGAGCATCTCGTCCTGACCAACCTCTTTCTTGTTGCGGCGGGCGGCGAGAATGGCCGCCTCGTTGATCAGGTTCGCGAGGTCTGCCCCGCTAAAACCGGGGGTCTGTTGGGCGAGGTTCTGTAGGTCAACGTCATCAGCCAAAGGTTTACCTTTGGCGTGAACGTCGAGAATGGCGGTGCGGCCGCGGATGTCCGGCGAGTCCAACGTCACTCTACGGTCGAAACGACCGGGACGCAGGAGCGCCGGGTCGAGGATATCAGGCCGGTTTGTGGCGGCGATAACAATTACGTTTGTGCTGGATTCAAACCCGTCCATCTCCACAAGGATCTGGTTCAGGGTCTGCTCCCGCTCGTCGTGTCCACCGCCGAGCCCAGCGCCACGGTGCCGGCCGACGGCGTCGATCTCGTCGACAAAGATGATCGAGGGACCATGCCGCTTAGCCTGTTCAAACAAATCACGTACACGTGAGGCCCCGACTCCGACGAACATCTCGACGAATTCGGAACCGGAAATCGAGAAGAAAGGAACACCGGCCTCGCCTGCGACTGCTTTGGCAAGCAAAGTCTTGCCCGTGCCGGGAGGTCCTACAAGAAGTACACCGCGCGGAATCCGCGCACCCAGAGCGACGAAGCGCTCCGGGTACTTGAGGAACTCGACGACTTCCTCAAGTTCCTGTTTGGCTTCCGGCGCACCGGCTACGTCGAAGAATGTCACCGTCGCTTTGGTCCCGACGAACATGCGTGCCCGGCTTCGTCCGAAGCCCATCGCCTGATTGGAGCTGCCCTGCGCCTGGCGCATCATGAACAGCAGGATTCCTCCGAATAGGATCAGGGGCAGGAAGTTTATGAGGAGGCTGGCGAAGCTTCCAAGTCCGCTACCGGACTCTTTGACTTCGATCGAGACGTTGCCCTGGTCGCTAACCGAGCCCAGAAGTTCGACGATACTTGAGCCCGGCTCTTTGCGGGACACAAATGTATTCGCTCCGACTATGACCGTTAGATCGTTGCCATCGACCTCGATCAAGACGCGTTCATTTCCGGGGTTTTCAGCGAGCTCGACGACCTCACTGATGGGAATTTCTTGCGCACCGTCAAGAGGACCGCTGTCAAAAAACAGGAAGAACGCCATTATCACGGCGACAACGATCAGAAGGTAGATCAGGCTGTTACGCATCCAGCGCCGGCTCACAGTCACCTCCTAAGGTGACCGGACGACCTGACAAGCCTGGCTGTGCCAGGTGTGGTCGCCCCGTACAAGTGTTGCAGTCTGTCGGTTAGATACCGACGATCATCATCCCGAATTCGCCAACATCCGTGACATCGCGCGGTGATCTAAAGATTACGACCGCTTGATCCTAACATAGGACCCCGTTTCAACCCCCGTACCCGCACGGTATTTTACCGGGTATAGATGGCGGAAATTCGGTAGTCGATCAAACGTGTATACGACGCAAGTTCCGCTACAGATCTTGTCAACGCTGGTAAGAACCTGAGTCTCGAACGGCCTTACGTAGACCTGTGACCGTTCGTCGTGGTATTCTTCATCGTGGTCAATCAGTGTCCAAAACATTATTATTCCCGAAGGTTTTACAACCGATGGGCAGAGGATCCCGCATATAGCCCGCGATTACCGAATTAACCGCCAGATCCGAGTGCCGGAAGTGCGGATTATTGAAGAAGATGGCTCTGGAGTTGTGCTGGAATTCCAGGCAGCGCTTGAGTTGGCGGAGGAGCAGGGATTTGATCTCGTTGAGGTCGCCCCAAACCAGTCGCCTCCGGTGTGCAAACTGCTCGATTATGGGCGCTTCAAGTTTGTGCAACAGAAACGCGAGCGTGATGCGAAAAAAGGACAGGCTCGAAACGAACTTCGTGAAGTTCGGTTGAGCATGAAGATCGGGGAGCACGATTTTCTTTCGAAGATCAAGCGTGCTCGTGACCTACTGGCCGGTGGGGCCAAGGTCAAAGTTACGGTTCGGTTCAGGGGACGAGAAATCGCCCATCCTGATCTGGCTGTGAAGCTCTTGAGG
>JAAZYK010000194.1 GCA_014239685.1 Dehalococcoidia bacterium
ACAACGAGCAGATCTGGGACAGGCTCCACCGCTCCACCTTCTGGGGGATGGGCGGCGGCGGCGTTATCATGGGCGCGGTCAGCGCCATTGACATTGCCCTCTGGGACATCAGGGGCAAGGAGTTAGGACAGCCGATCTACAAGTTGTTGGGCGGAGCTGTAAGGGACAAGATCGGGTTGTACTGCCACCCACCGGAGCCAAAAGACCCGGTCAGTGCGGCGATTGATGCTAAAGAGATCGTGGCCTCGGGGCACCGGGCCTTCAAGTTCGACCCGTTTATGCGCAGTCTTCCTAAAGGGAACGCCTGGTATATCGATGGGCAAATATCGAAGCGTGGCGAGGAAGAAGCGGTCGAAATTACAGCCGCTATCCGTGAGGCGGTCGGCCCGGAGACCGAGTTGTTGATCGACTCCCACGCCATGTTCAATGTGCCTACGGCGGTGCGACTGGCACAGCGGTTGGAGCCATTCGACATCCTGTGGTTCGAGGAGCCATGCCCGCCGGAAAGTTATCACGCCCTAAAGCAGGTGAAGGACCAGATACCTCAAAAAATCTCGGTGGGCGAGAGGCTGTACACCCGTTGGGAGTTCATCCCGATTCTGGAGCAGGAGTTGGCCGACTACATCATGCCGGACGTGACCTGGACGGGAGGCATCTCCGAGTTGAAGAAGATTGCCAACCTCGCCGAGGCATATTACGTGCCTCTGTCACCGCACGACGCAGCTGGACCGATCAACGTGATCGCCGGGGCTCATGTTTGCATGAACGTGCCGAACTTCTACAAGCTGGAAACGAACAAGTACGATCTGTCGAACTACAACCCGTTCATCGACCATCCTCTGGATATACGTGAGGGCGACCTGTATGTGAGCGATAGGCCCGGACTGGGGTTGGAAATAGACCTGGACTACATGAAGGCGCACGCTCTGGAGGGTTACGGGGGGTAAGTTCTGGTCGACGGGCTTGACGATTCCCACATCACCCGGGTGGGGATGTGATCTCAACGAGGAGATAGCCCGTAAACACGCCTTGGCAGGTTGAAGGGTCTCCGGGTACCGACATTAAATCCGCACCCCGAACTTGGCCTCGAACTCTTGCCATACGTCTTCTGGCAACGGCGTTGTTGTGGCTCCGTAAACCTCGTCGAGCTCAGCAGGATTGGCCGCACCAGTTAGGACGATACCGTTTCCTTTGATCGGGGCGTTGATAGCAAACTGCATGGCCAAATCGCGGATGTTGAGATCGCGATCCTGACACCACCGCCACATGTCGTGCGCACGCCGAAACGCGGCCGGATCCAGGTAACTTCCGACGGCTGCGGGAATAACTTTCCCGTCTGTGTCGTAGATCCCCTCCTCCTTTTGGACTGGTTCTGGACCCGCCAGCAGCGAGTTCCCCAACGGACTACCGATGAGAATTCCGACGTCGTGCTCAATTGCAAAGGGGATCGTTTCATCGGCGAGACTTTGATCAAGTAACGTGTAGTTCAGGAACGACAGAACGATGTCTACACCGGCTTCGATTGCCCGTTTATGAAACTCCGGCTGCCTCACGCCAACGCCTACGGCGCCAATGCGTCCTTTTTCCTTCCAGTCGTTCATCACCTCGAGGCATTCACCCAAAGGCTCTTCGATGTCGAAACGTGGACCGTGGATCAGTACCGAGTCGACGTAATCGGTTTGCAGCAGCTTGAAACTGTTCTCCAAGCTCCATGTAGTCGCTTTTTTAGACCAATCGCGCAGGTATTTTGGATGAGAACCGACCTTGGTCTGCAGGTACACCTTGTCTCGCCAACCGTCGGCTAATGCCATCCCGATTCGTTGTTCGCTTACGCCGTAGGCCGGTGACGTATCCACAAAGTTGATGCCGTGCTCGATAGCACTACGAACGGTGGCAATTGCGTTTTCGTTCGATTGCTCAGGCCAACCAAGGTGCCCACCACCCAATCCCAGGGCTTTCGGTTTCATCCCCGAACGACCCAGCCGCCGAACTTCCAGGTCTGGCATTTTTAACTCCCTATTCGTTGTCGATTCCAAGAGGTACGGCACCCGCCAAAACAGACGCTCGAGGTAGTTCCGGGAATCTGCCAGCCTCACGGGCAACAGGTACGGACAGCTAACTGCGTTGATCGTCTCGAGCTACGCGTCGTGCCCTGATCAGGGCGAAAAGATATACGGTCAGATAACTGCGGTACGGGCGGAACTTCTCGGCATAACCGACCAGTTCCTGAGGTGAAAAGGCCTCTCCTCGCACAAGCTCTCCCAGCGTTTTTTGCAACGCTACATCTCCCACCGGGAGAGCGTCTTCTCTGCCGAGGCCACGTAGAAGTAGCCAGTGAGCCGTCCACGGCCCGATACCTCTGAGTTTCAGCAGCTCGGATTCCACCTCGGCATCGTCCATCGCTTCGAACCGAGATTCAGTGATCTGGCCTGATCCGAACTCGTCCCTCAAACCTAGCGTGTACTCAGACTTGCGCTGACTGAACCCGAGCGACCGCAGGTCTTCGATGTTGGCGTGAGCCAGGTCTTTAGGCCTTGGAAAGAGGGCGTAAGCCTGGCCATCTATCTCTCCGACACGGCCGTAGTTCTCGGTAATTTTGCGTCGGAGTGATGCCGCTACGTTGGCGCTGATCTGTTGGCCAAGAACTGCCCAGGTGATGGTCTCGAACAGGCTCGTCGCTTGCGTCAGGTGGAGACCGTGGAAGTTCGCTTCCAGGAGAGACAGCTCCGGCATGTCGCGGGTCAGGTCATAGAAAGGCTGTGGAGTACCGCGAGTCCCCACGATGCGTTCTACCTGCCATCTGGCGGTATCGATCTCGGTCGACGTTGATCGGCCGGAGATGCTTACCTCAAGCACCGGTTTCGCCACGCTACCCGCCGAATTGATCGCTATGGTCGCGACCCTGTCC
>JAAZYK010000195.1 GCA_014239685.1 Dehalococcoidia bacterium
GCGCTTCCTGGCGTGTAGCGACCGGGCCGGTCATCTTCAACTGGTTGTCGGCGTACGGAAGAAGTGCTAGGTGCCGTGCCCTGAGGAGTGCGCGCCTGAGTACGCGTTGGTGCTTCATGCAGGTGCCCGATTTGCGGGAGGATTCGATCTTGGCTGAATCAGCGAGATACCGTCTGAGCAGTTCAAGATTCTTGTAGTCAACACGGTGCATTTTGTCCACGCAGAACATGCATACACGTCGACGACCAAATCGTCGGCCACCGCCACCTGATCGGCCACCACCGCCACCGCCACCAGGTCGGCCACCACCGCCGCCGCCGCCGCCAAATCGTCGACCACCTCCACGGGGACCGCCGTCTGGTTGGTCTGCGTTTGACCGGGGCGCGGATGAAGAGTATTCAGTGGTCATGTCTAAGTTGTTCCTTTAATAAGCCGCTGGGCTCCTCGATGGAGTTTGCGGCGCAAGCTTCGGTCAAAGTGATCGAAGAGTTTCTTGCCCTGGTCACCTACCAGGGCAACTCCTCTACGTCACTTGGCGACTCGGACCCGGCAGGGTCCGGAGGCGCTTCTTGCCGTGGAGCGTTGGCGGTCCCGCCGCCCTGTTCTTCGTTCCACTGTTGTGCCGCACCGCCCCTGTCAAGGAACAACACGGTCTGGGCGTTGATCTCGTTGGAGAATCGCATCTGTCCGTCGTTACCCTGGTAACTGCGGCTCTTCAGTCGTCCTTCTACGTAGACCTTCATACCCTTGGTTACGTACTGGTTTACTGTGTCTGCAAGGCGTTCCCAGGCGGTGACGGTAAACCACTCCGTCTCCTCTTGCTGGTTGCCGTCTCGCGTTGAAAAGCGACGGCTTACCGCGAGTCGAAAATCGGTGACCGCTGATCCGGATGGCGTGTAACGCATCTCCGGGTCGGTCCCGACATTGCCGATCATGGTGACCTTGTTCAGACTCATGTTTAGGTCCCCGAAGCCTCTGTTTCCACGGCCTCTTCAATTTCTTCCGCTTCAGCGACGGTCTCAGCGGGCTTCTCTTCCTCAACTGATTCATCAGCTCCTGAAGACTCAGGGGACTCGGAAGATTCACCGGCGGGGAGCTCAACAGATTCGGGAGCTGACGGCGGAATTACCGGTGCGACCGGAAGTAGATCTGACTCCTCGATACGGAGCTGGAGATGCCTGATAATTGCCTGATCGGCAAGGATCTCTTTTTCGAAGATTACAGACTGATCCGGTTCCATGCTGAACTGGACGACGTTGTAGATCCCCTCGGCGTGGTGGTTTATCGGGTAGGCAAGTGATCGTCGGCCCCATGCCGCAGACCTTAATCGTTCACCGCCGTGGTTCTCGATTCGTTCGTCGATAGCCTCAATGGACTGATCGATTCCTTCATCATCGGCATCCGCGCCGAGAATCCACATCAATTCGTAGTAGCGCAACGTAATTTGTGACCTCTGAAATGCATTCGTTCTGAACTGACCAAGTGTATCACGCTACAGTCGAACCCCAACCCCCTTTTGACAGGGAGGAGGGACAGTTAGCGCGAACTCTAAGGATTAACTGATGCCGGGGACCGGGAATTTGGAGGCGAAATCCAGCACGCGCCGACGTATAGAAGCAGCGCCTCCATCGTTTCCTGCAGCGTCCAACGCCTCTAGGATAAAGCCCGCGACGGCGCTCATATCTCCGGCGTCCATGCCTCGGCTAGTCAACGCCGGGGTTCCGAGACGTACACCGCTGGTTACGCGCGGTGGGAGTGGATCAAACGGGATAGCGTTCTTGTTTGCGATGATCCCTGCGGACCTGAGTGCGTCTTCCGCCTCCTGCCCGGTGATGTTCCGAGTCGAAACATCAACCAGCATCATATGGGTATCCGTGCCCCCGGAAACTATGCGCAATCCCCCTTTGGAAAGCGCAGATGCAAGCGCCTGTGCGTTGGCAACGACCGCTGCCGCATAGGACTTGAATTCTGGCGTAGCCGCCTCGCCGAACGCTACAGCCTTGGCTGCGATGGCGTGGACCATGGGTCCGCCCTGCATGTTCGGAAACACGGCGGAGTTGATCTTGCGAGCAAGAGCCCGACGCGACAGGATCATCGCACCCCGTGGCCCCCTGAGTGTCTTGTGCGTCGTGCTCGTAATGATGTCCGCGTAAGGCGCTGGTGACGGGTGTGCGCCGCCGGCGATCAGGCCTGAGATGTGCGCCATATCGACCATCAGCAGGGCGTCGACCTCGTCCGAGATCTCCCGGAACCTAGCGAAGTCTATGATCCTCGGGTAGGCAGTTGCCCCGGCGACTATTAGTGCCGGTTTGAACTCTCGCGCCGTCGCCAACACCGCGTCGTAGTCAATCGTCTCCTCCTCGTGGAGGACGCCATAGGAGGCAAAATCATATAATTTTCCTGAGAAGTTGACCGGGGATCCGTGAGTAAGGTGTCCTCCCTGGTCCAACTGCATCCCTAAGATTCGGTCGCCGGTCGTTAAAGTAGCGAAGTAGGCGGCCATGTTGGCCTGCGAGCCGCTGTGTGGTTGCACATTTGCCGCCTCCACATCAAACAACTCTTTGACCCGATCAATAGCAAGCGTTTCGACAATGTCTGCGTTTTCACATCCGGCATAGTAGCGGCGTCCCGGATAGCCCTCGGCATACTTGTTGGTGAGGATGGATCCCGTCGCCTCCAGCACGGCTGCGCTGGCATAGTTCTCTGACGCGATCAGGTTAATCTCGTCCGTTTGGCGTCGGACATCGTTGGCGATCGCCGCGGCGACTTCCAAGACTTCACCGCCGAGTTCGTCGACCGCCAGATGGCTATCGTCCTCAACGGCGACATCGAAACCGCACCGACCATTGACGAAGCGCTTCCCGGCCGCGGACAAATCAAGGGTCGCT
>JAAZYK010000196.1 GCA_014239685.1 Dehalococcoidia bacterium
CGCGTGCCTTAAAAGACCCCGTCGGGCAAACACCTTCGTCCTTTAAAAGCAACCCAGGGGAGCCTACCTCTATTGCCAGGCGTTCGGCGTCTATCATCGGGGTCATTCCCTCGCCGAGCGTGATGATATTGGCCGGATCCCTGACGGGCATCACCTCGCGATAGCGCCACATATTCGGGTCGCGGTAGTTGAGTTCAGCCTTTGCGCCTGCTGCCTTTTCTAGATCGTATCGGGCGAACAGTACCTTTTCGCATGCAGGGCATGTGCGCATGGGATCGCGATCGTCGTAGGTTTCACCGCAATTGCTGCACTGAAGATGCGTGATGAAGCTCTCTGGCACAGTTATCACCTGATTTGATCTGGAATATAGAGGTTATGTGATGTCACATACCCAAAGCCGATGGACACACGTGGCAGTACGTGATTTCGAGCGCATAGAATAGCAGCGATTCGGTAGCCCCAGAGTTACGGGGCTCGGTGAATAACCTGAATCATCAAATACGGCATGCAAATACGGAGGCCTTACCAATGGCTCGGACCGCTATCGAGGACCGCTACTACGAGTTGCACCCGAAATCGGCGGAGCTGTACGAACGTGCGAAGTTGAACTTCCCGAAGGGAGTCACCCACGAGGCTCGCAACATGACGCCGTTCCCAGTGCACATGACGCACGGCCTCGGCAGTCGCAAATGGGACGTGGACGGCAACGAGTACGTTGAGTACAACACCGGACACGGGTCCATGATTCTTGGACAGGCGAACCCGGCCATCGTCAAGGCGGTCCAGGATCGGATGGCCCTGGGAACACACCTTAGCGCCTCCTCAGATCTTGAAATCCGATGGGCTGATCTTGTGAAACAGTTGATCCCTTGTGCCGAGAAGGTTCGTTTCACGTCCTCTGGCACGGAAGCCGTGATGATGGCGATGCGCATGGCGCGCGCTTACACCGGGCGTTCTAAGATCATCAAGTTCTTCGACCATTTCCACGGCTGGTCTGATTACGCAAACGCCGGTAATCTCACCGGTATGGGCGGCATCCCGGGCGAAGTGCTGGACACCATGATCGTACTTCAGCCGGGGGACATTGGTGCGGTAGAGGCGGCGATTGAAGCAAACGATGTCGCCGCCGTAATCATAGAATCCACCGGCGCACACATGGGCGGCACGCCGATCCATCCTGACTTCTTGCAGGAGATTCGAGACGTGACGACGAAACACGACGTCGTCTTCATCCTCGACGAGGTCGTGACCGGATTCCGTTCATCCAGAGGCGGAACGCAGGAGCTGTGGGGCGTGACCCCGGACGTGTGCACACTTGCAAAAATCCTTGGTGGTGGGTTGCCTGGAGGCGCGGTCGCAGGAAAGGCGGACATTCTGAATACCATCGAGCGCGGTCAGATGCTTCACCAGGGGACGTTCAACGGGAACCCGTTATCGGCGGTCGCCGGAATTGCGGCACTGGAAATGGTGGCGAATGGCGATGTTAACGAGAAAGCGGATGCCGCGGGACAGAAACTCAAGGAAGGAATCAACGAAGTCTTCGGTCGCGTTGAAATTCCCGGGCACGCGTACGGCATCGGATCGATGATTCACACCCGTATCGGCATCGACGCCGAGATCGATGAGTGGGGCATCATCCAAGGCACGCCGTCCGGAACACCGATCAGCAAGGACGCTGATCACGAGTTCAAGATGGCAATGTTCAACAACGGCGTCGACAATGGTCGGCGCTTCCTGATGATGTCGGTCCACTCGGACGAAGACGTCGCCAAAACCCTAGAAGCGTTCGAAGCATCACTCAAACAGGTCAGAGAACAAGGGATGATCTAGCCTCGCCGGGTGGCTGTTCGAGAGGGTTTTAACCCGTTATTCATTTTGCCAAATAGTTACTGCGACCAACTCAGGGAGTGCTTACCGGGATGACTGAACAGGTTGAAGGATTTGATCTTGTTGTTATCGGGGCCGGTGCGGGGGGGTTGACCGCGGCCATGTACGGCGCACGACTGGGGCTGAAGACCGTTGTGCTTGAGGGAATGATGCCCGGCGGACAGATCATTAACGCGGAGAAGATCGAGAACTTCCCGGGGTTTCCTGACGGCCTTCTTGGTGCTGACCTTGCTCCGTTGATCGAACGACAGGCTTCTGCGGCCGGTGCGGAGGTTCGGATGTTTACCGAGGTCGAGTCGTTGGAGTCCCAGGAGCCTTATCTTTCGCTCTCTACACCGGAACTCACTTTCCGAGCCAAGGCAGTGATCGCTGCGACGGGGTCGGATTTCGCCAATCTCGGCGTTGAAGGCGAGGAGGAGTTCCGCGGACGGGGCGTTTCAAATTGCGCAACGTGCGATGGAGCGTTTTTCCTGGACGAAACAGTCGCCGTCGTTGGAGGCGGAGACAGTGCCCTGGACGAGGCGTTATCGCTGACAGCTTTTGTTTCCAATGTGATCATGCTTGTGCGGGGAAATGAGTTCTCTGGCCAGGCTTACCTTCAGGAACGTGTGCGCGAGAACGCCAAGATCGATATCAGGTTTGGCCAGACAGTGATCGCTGTACTTGGAGGTGACGCCGGAGTGAACGGTGTGAGAGTGAAAGACGCTGAGACAGGAGAGGATTCGACGTTGGATGTTGCCGGTGTGTTCATCTTTGTCGGCACCGATCCACGGTCGTCCTATCTCTCCGGGTTTGTTGGCCTGGACGGCGGAGGACATGTCGAAACTGACATATCTATGGGAACGTCGTCACCGACGATGAAATGGTTCGTGGCGTGAGAGACCTGTCTTCATATGAGGGG
>JAAZYK010000197.1 GCA_014239685.1 Dehalococcoidia bacterium
ATAAATAAAAACAGGGCCAAGTGGGTTAACCGGTTGGCCCTGTTTTTTTACTCCAGGATATGGTGCATCTCTGGTGCCTTAATTGGTCAGATGACCAGAGACGCTATCCCGACGGCGCAGAAGCCAACTCCTGTACCGGTTCGCGCTGTCAAACGCTCTTTGAAGAGAGCGACAGCAAGTAGGATGGCGAAGATTGGCGCAGTGCTCTCAAGCATGGCGACAATCCCGGCATGTGCGTACTTGATGCCAACTGTGTAACCGACGAGGGCAAGTCCACCGAACGTTGCGCTGGCGGCGAGTAGCCTGGCGTTGGTTGTGTCCAGAGTCATGATCTCGGAGCGATGCCCTCGCAACGCCCACACGATGTATGCGAGGGCGGGGAAAAGATATCCGATCGTCGAACCAGCTATCGGGTCGACGTTGTCGAGGGCCAGATCAAATCCTATCAATCCCGCTGCCCACATTAAACCTGCAAGAAGAACCGTCGGTGTTGCTGCGAGTGTGGAGCCGGGAACGGCCGTTGTGGGCCCGTCATGTACGCCGCCTCGTGTCATGTAGACACCAAAGATGATCGCCATTGCGCCGGCGACTGTCACCTGTGTGACGGGGTCGCCAATAAAGAGCCAACCGGCGAGCAACGTGAACAGCACAAACAATCCGCTCGCGACAGTGAACGCCTTACCCGGGTCCAGGTGCGTGAAACTACGGACTAGGAAAACATCGCCGAGAACAACAAACGTTCCTGACATTCCCAAGAGTAGGACCTGCTGCGGTGAAATATGCGTGAGTTCGCCCAAACGACCGAACGCGATGAGCAGTACCAGTCCTACCAATACGGCGACCCACGCGTGCATGGCAACTATGGTGCCGGGACGTATCGACCCGATCATCGGCTTTGCAAGCACAGTTGCAAGCGCCCAGAAGAAAGCGCTGCCCAGCACTAAAGTCTCGCCCAACGGCGTTGCCCCCCGTGTCTTAATGCCCGTTCTTGGTCGGGCTCGAGAGAGGGCGTCGAACGCACTCACTCGTCATGCCTCGCGGTTCAAACCTCGGACATGGCCCGACCGGGTCGGAGCGCCCCCCAGCGCTGTCGACCCGGGCCCCTAAGGAAAATTTACTGCCCGCCAATATGCGCCAAATCGCTGATAAATCGCCAAGTAGAAGCGCGACGTATTACGCGCTTTTCGCGAAGATCGTCAGGATTGAATCCCCGATTAGACCCGCGGATCACCCACGGTACCGTGTAAGTGGTCATACCCGGCGTGAAATCGGCGTGAAATTTAAAATTCCGAGCGCGCGCATATGACCTGATTACGGGATACGGGTTACAGACTCTGTGACACTGCTATCCCGCGTGCCTTATCAGGTTGGTGTTTCAGGAATACACGGCGTGGTCTGTTGTGTGGGCGTTGATGTAGTCCCAGTCCAATGGCACGCCAAGGCCTGGGCCCTCTGGCACTGACACCTTGCCGTGCTCGTCGATCGCGTTCAGGTTGTCGACGTACCCGTCTTGGTAGATCGGGGGCTTCATTCCTGGGTGTTTCGGGTGAAGCAGTCCCATCTCATAGAAATTCGAGTTCCGCATGGCCGCCATCGTTTGCCTGCGGTCGGGCCCGGCGACGTGGACCTCAAGGTCCAAACCGAGACCCTCGGTGGCATGCGCCAATTTCATGAGCCCAGTGATTCCGCCGTCGTAGTCCGGGTCGCCGCGCACGAAATCGGTGCCGCCGGACAGGACGAAGTCGACGTGCTGCTCTAATCCTCGGATGTGTTCCGTCTGGAGTATTGGGGTGTTGATGATTTCCCGCAGTTTCTTGTGGGCGAACGCTGAGACGCCACTGTCCCTGAACGGGTCCTCGTACCAATAGTAGCCCCACTCGTCGCAGACCTTTCCCACTTTTACGGCATCACCAAAGGTCTCGTACGTACACACTGGATCAAGCATCAGGTCCATCTTCCCGGCCACGCGTTTGCCCACGGCGGCCACCATTTCGATCTGCTTGTTCAGTGGCTGCCCCATCCAAGGGTGAATCTTGAAGGCCGGGTATCCTAGTTCAAAGCACTGCTCTGCAAAATCTGCCATCGCTTCCGAACTGGAAAGTCCTTCTGGGTCGAAATCGGAGATGTACGTACTTGCGTAGCACGGCAACTCTTTTCGATAGGTGCCAAGTAATTGATGAACTGGCACATCCAGCAACTTCCCTGCGATGTCCCACAGGGCGATGTCGATCTGCGACCGGCCCATACTGGCTTCCTGTCGTAACGCTTGCTTAGCATCGTTGTAGAACAACTCCCGGTTGAGTGCGTTCTTGCCGATAAGCAACCTTGCGAGCTTGGGAATCGCCGCGTATTCCACCGCATTGCCGCCGAAGTACTCGCCTGTGATCCCCGCGTCGGTGTTGATACGAAGCACATGCGCTTTAGGCCGGATCGAAGAGCCCTTTTCATAGATCGGCATTCCGATTATCGACTCGGTCGTCATGTCGTCAATTTTAAATTCGATCTCGTTGACTTCGACACTTGTAACGATCGGTGCTTTCGCCATATCTTTTCGCCTCCATGCGGTCTGAGTACTACCCTCAGGGGATTGGGGGAGCAGACGGTGCTAGGTTACTCTTACCGGTCCCAGTCCGCTGAGATTCACCAGGACTGGAGATCGATTGGCCCGGGATTGTGGATCGCTGCGCCGATTGTGGATCCTGATCAAAAGTTTGACCATTTTGACCATACGGAGTGCCGACACGATTTCCTCTACCGAACACCATGATGTCGT
>JAAZYK010000198.1 GCA_014239685.1 Dehalococcoidia bacterium
AGAATGGGCAGGATCATTGCCATACGGGAGGGCGGATCTTCCGGACGGGTTTATGTACTTAAATTCGACGGAGATTATCAGGGATTCAGTTGCTTTCCCGGCCGCCGACACTCTTGATATACCAGCCATTAACCTCAGAACATCCGTCTACGCGCTCGCCGTCTACGATGAGGGCGGCAAGCAACTCTGGGAGAGCCCGGTCGATATCGTCGGACACATCCCAGGCACCTCCCATCCCGGAGAAATCGGTGCCGGATGGTACTTTGGCCATCTGGAAAGCCCGGTCCGCGGCGAAGGCAACGTGTTTCAGAATCTTCCGGACGTCGTCGAGCTGATCAAACATGATCCGGTCGATATCATCATCGGCAGTACCAATGGCGAATTTCTCTACAGGGTGACCGAGACTGGTTTCATACACAGGGATGACCTCGTCCTTGACCAGACCTCCGCCTCTACGGTCACCCTAGTCGCCTCCTATCCGAAGCTTGTGTACGACCATAGAATCCTCGTAACCGGCGAACTTCTGGCCTTCCGCCCTCCCAACTGAACATGCTTGCCTCGCGCGTCGAACAAAACGCAGGCGATCTCACACTGATTAAACAGGGGAGCGCGGCTATAATTGAGGGTGTTTTGTGAAACAGAGCGCAATCAACTGATCGAGGCTTCTGCAAGCAAGTGGCTATCCTTCAAAGTAACGCCCATCCGGATGACCAGATGAACGGCAGTTTCGGCGTGATCAACGATAAATTTTTGATCGTTGTACTTGCCGTCATGGTCGTTGGAGCAATCATCCAGATCACACTGGGCGGAGTGGTTAGAGTCACCGAGTCCGGGCTGGGATGCCCAGACTGGCCGCTTTGCCACGGGTCGATCATCCCGAGATGGGAATACCACACGATGATCGAGTGGAGCCATCGCACGGCCGGCTCAGTGGTGGGACTCTTTTTTATCGCAGCGGTAGTGCGCGTCTGGATATCTCACCGCCAGAATACTTTCCTTGTGGCGGTCACGACCGGGGCCTTAATACTGATCACCATCGTCGGAGGTATCGGCGGTGCTGTTGTGCTATCCGAAGTAGAGCCGGCGCTCAGGACACTTCACCTGGGCCTCGCCGAGCTCGTGGTTTTGGTGGCATTGCTTGCGCTCGCATCTGCGGCAACTGGATGGACGCCGGGCCAGATTTCAAGCGTTTCAAGCGGAGCTGCAGAGGCGGCGATAGAATCTGTTCAGAACCTTCGGAATCTCGTCACTATCCAACGAATCACCACACTGGCGGCAGTACTCGTACTTGTGACCCTACTATCCGGTTCATACGCGGTTTGGCGGGGCGCCGGGGCCGTGTGCCCAAGCTGGCCGCTCTGTGGCGGGTCGATCATCCCGGAGTCGGAACTGGTATGGATCCACGCCGCACACAGATTGATCGCCGCAGCCACCACGCTCGTAGCCCTCTACGCCGCCCACAAGGCGTTCCGGCTACCCGGCGCTTCAGATCTCGTACGATTACTTTCAATTGGCGCTATGGTTGTCGTGGTGGTCCAAATTCTGGTTGGAGCGGCGAACCCATGGACGGATTTCGCGGAATGGGCGCAGGCTATACACCTGTCGATGGCGACGATCATGTGGGCGGACCTAGCCCTTCTGGTAGCGGTGCTGACGATGCGACCTTTCAGCGGCCAAGTGACACGAGAGTCAGGTGTGGGATCACAATAAAATGTCGGCTCCTGATCTTTACGACGCCCGGTCAGGCTTCGCGCGTATGACGGATGTGCTTCGAGATTACGTGTCCCTAACGAAGCCGCGGGTCATGTCCCTTCTTTTGCTAACCTCCGTGACCGGGATGATCCTCGCCGCTGGAGGATTCCCGGACGGCATCGTCTTCGTCGCCGTTATTGTGGGTGGAATCTGCGCGTCCGGCGGCGCAAGCGCCCTGAATCACTGGCTGGACCGTGACATAGACCTTGAGATGAAACGGACCGCCACTCGGCCCGTCGCAAGCGGTCGAGTACGACCCATGAGCGCGTTCGCCTTCGGCGTTCTCCTGAACATAATCAGCTTTGGTGTGCTCTTTGCGTGGGCCAATCTGCTGGCGGCGCTGCTCGCGATGTCGGGCACCCTGATCTACGTGATCGTATATACCATCTGGCTGAAACGTTCCTCCGTGCAGAACATTGTCATTGGGGGTGCGGCCGGTGCCATCCCTCCTATGGTCGGTTGGGCAGGAGTGGAGAACAGCATCGGACTTGAGGCCTGGTACCTGTTCGCCATCATCTTTTTCTGGACCCCTCCACACTTCTGGGCGCTCGCTCTCCTTATTAAGGACGAATACAAGGCGGCGGGAATTCCTATGTTGCCTGTGGTCGCACCCCGCGCCACGACCAATGTCTCGATAATGCTGTACACCGTGCTCCTCGTCGCACTGACGCTCGCATTTGTGTCGGCTAGCGATATGCTCGGGCTGATCTACTTTGTACCTGCGGCGGTTCTCGGGGCCATATACATTGCGCTGACCGCACGCCTGTTCCGGGACAGTACACGGCCGGCCATACTCGGGCTCTACAAATACTCGCTGCTGTACCTTGCCCTACTGTTCGTGGTTGTGATGGTCGATGGCACAATCGGCTAGATAAGCCAGCGGCTCGAACGGCATAATCAAGTTGAGCACATAAATAAAAAGGACTCCCGGTTAACAGGGAGTCCTTTTTATATTCTTCTTATCCGCCGGTAAATCCTCCCGTAAGGGGGAGGCGGTATCAGGCGGCCAGAGCCT
>JAAZYK010000199.1 GCA_014239685.1 Dehalococcoidia bacterium
GTACATCCGATAACGCAAACTCCGGTGAAGTCGAAGACGGATCGAGCCTAAAGGTAATTCCACAGTTCTCGGTCCCCCGTGACCGGCCAGCCTCGTTGCAGGGCGTAACCAACCGGATTCGCACCGGACGAGGTCCTCTGTACGTGACGGTCAATGTCGCATCGGACGGGCGACCATTCGAGATGTTTGCAACGCTTGGCAAGGCTGGCGGAAACGACGCAGCCATGTCAGAAGGCATGTCACGCCTAGCGTCACTCGCACTCCGGTCCGGCGTGGACCCGAACGAGATCATCAAGCAACTTCGCGGTATCACCGATGTGCCGGTGTGGGACAACGGAGACCTCATTCGTTCGGTTCCGGACGCAATCTCTCTGGTTCTGGATCGTGTTTCTAGTACTGGTCTTATGCCGTCCGGCCCGATCAGCGACTCGGAAACCGCACAGATCGGGATGTTCGACGCACCAGAACCGGACGACATCGGGTTGATCTCGACCCGGTCGGCAAAGGCGACCGAAATCACAAGTAACGCGAACCAGACCATGGTGGAAGCCCTATCGACCGAGTTATGCCCGGATTGCAATGCAGGCCTCGCCCACGAAGAAGGCTGCGCAAAGTGCTACTCCTGCGGCTACAGCAGGTGCTAGAGGCCTGAGAGCGGATGCCCTCCAGTAGAACCCGCTCCCCCCAAAAGGCCACATCTCCTGAGCCGCAACGTAAAAGCCCCGGCGGAACCCACCGTCCGCCGGGGCTTTTTCTTTTCCACGACACGGCTTAGAGACGTATCTATTTTGCTTAATGTACCCGGGGAACCCGTAGCCTTTGATTTCAAATTTACTCTTGCTGTCAGGAGACTAGAGGCCAACAAATATGCCCGATCCTAGCTGCCGCAAACGCCCCAACGTTGTCCTGATCCTCGCGGACGACCTTGGCTGGGGCGATATCGGCGCTTACGGCTCAGAGATCCGGACTCCTAACCTGGACCGCCTTGCGAAGGAAGGGGTTCGGTTCTCGCAGATGTATAACTCCGCCCGTTGCTGCCCTACCCGCGCATCGCTCCTGACGGGTCTCAACCCGCAACAGGCCGGTATCGGCCACATGGTCGTCGACCTGGGTGTTCCGTCGTACCAGGGCTATCTGAATGACAACTGTGTCACCATTGCCGAGGTACTGAAGGACGGCGGATACAGGACCTTAATGGCCGGTAAGTGGCACGTCGGCGGCGAGCAAGCCACCCTCCCTGATGACTGGTATCCGGACATGCAAGGCTACCCAACTCCTATGGGTCGCGGGTTTGATCGTTTCTACGGAATCCTCTCGGGTGGGGGGAGTTACTACAACCCGAACATGCTGATGGATGACCTGACTCGAATCAGCGTGGATACGACCGATTACCACTTCACGGACTCGATCAGCCAGCATGCCGCCGATTTTGTGGATGACGCCCTGCATCGGGACGATCCTTTTTTCTTGTACCTGGCATTCACCGCGCCGCACTGGCCCTTGCACGCGCACCCAGACGACATCGAAAAGTACCGGGGACGCTACATGGGCGGATGGGATGCCCTTCGTACTTCTCGGCACGAGCAGCAAAAAGGTCTAGGAGTTCTGGACTCGAAGTGGGCTATCTCTCCCCGTGAACGAGGCATTCCGGCCTGGGAGGACGCTGATAACCAGGAGTGGCGGGACATCCAGATGGCGACATATGCGGCGCAGATCGAGCAGCTCGACCGCGGCGTTGGCAAGGTCCTCGACACCCTCAAGGAACACGACGCCGAAGACGACACGATCATCATGTTCATGTCCGACAACGGCGGTTGCGCCGAGTTCCTCCAGGAAGACACGAACTACCCGGATCCATCGCGCTACATCCACCCGACCGTTGATGGCCGGGTGGTACGAGTCGGCAATACGCCGAGTATCGAGCCGGGCCCGGCCGACACCTTTGCGAGCGTCGATATCAGCTGGGCCAACGCCAGCAACGCCCCGTTTCGACTGTTCAAGCGCTACACGCACGAAGGCGGCATCTCCACTCCGTTCATTGCCCACTGGCCCGGTCAGATACCCGGCGGCGAGATCGTTCACGAGCCCGCGCACGTCATGGACGTGATGGCGACGCTTGTAGATGCCACGGGGGCAAAATATCCGACCACGCGTGGCGGCCACGATATCCAGCCCATGGCAGGCGAATCGTTACTGCCAGCTCTGAAGGGCCGAAAATGGCATCGGGAACAGCCCATCATGTGGGAGCATGAAGGCAATCGCGCCGTGCGTATCGGCCCATGGAAACTGGTGAGTGAAGTCGGAGCGCCGCCAAACCCAGATCGTCGTGATCCCGGTTCGACAGATGCCTGGGAGCTTTACAACATCGATGACGACCGCACGGAATTATCTGATCTGATCTCAGGTGAGCATGATCGTGCGTCCACGATGATGCGCGATTACGCGGAATGGGCATCTGCGAGCGGCGTTCAGCCCTGGCCCATACCATCCTCGCCGAGACCGATGGGCATGGACACGATTACAAGACACAATCACGCCGTACAGGTCCCAAGCGTCCGGCTTGGCCCGCCGAAACGGGTCGCAACACGGAACGATACTCACAACGCAAGCAACGATGGAACAATGAATTGAGCAATCAACCTGAATCCCGGCCCAACATCATCGTTATTTTGGCGGACGATATGGGTTTTGCTGATCTTGGGTGCTGGGGCTCAGAAATCCGGACACCGAATATCGACAAACTTGCTGCGGGTGGCCTCAAATA
>JAAZYK010000019.1 GCA_014239685.1 Dehalococcoidia bacterium
AACTCAACGGCGGCATTCTGCATACCTATGGAATCGCTGGCATGCTCGGCCACGGCTCGGTGATGGGTTGTGACGATGGTGGTGATGTTTTCTTCGACAAGGTGGTCAAGAATCGCTCGGGCCAGCGCCGATCCTTCTTCCGGGTCGGTCCCGGTTCCCAGCTCATCTAGAAGTACCAGGGAACGGTCGTCGGCTTCCTTCAGGATGTCCACGACGGCGCCCAGGTGGGATGAGAAGGTCGATATGGAGTGCTCGATGCTTTGGGCGTCACCGATGTCCACGTACACGCCGTCAAACGCCGAAATCTCGGTGAGCGGATTGCAGGGGACCTGCATACCGCTCTGGTGCATCAGGACCGCCAATCCGGCCGTTTTGAGAGCGACCGTCTTGCCGCCGGTGTTAGGGCCTGTGATTACGAGCGCCCGGAACCCGGGTCCAGTAGAGAGGTTGATCGGGACGGCGTCTTCACCCAGCTAGGGGTGGCGCACGTCGACCAGGTTGAGCGCAGTATTGTTTCCCTCCGGGAGTGTCTTGGCCCTTGCCGCCCGCATTATGTGCGCCAAACGGGCACGCGCGAACACTAGATCAAGCCTGCCTGCCGCTTCGATCGCCAGCATGGAGTCACCGGCGCGATCAGAGACAAGCCCGGAGAGCCGCCTGAGGACTTTCTCTTCCTCCCGGATTACCTCGGCAGATGCCTCCCGCCAGCCGTTGCATAACTCAACCGCATCGAAGGGTTCTACGAACAGCGTCTGGCCGGTGTTGGACACGTCGTGAACGATCCCTGGCACTGCTGATCGTTGATCAGATCGAACTTCAACGACGAGACGATCCCCTCGTGTGGCAATGATGGGCGCCTGTATAGCGCCGCGGATCTTCGGCCGCGCTATCAACCGCTCCAGATGGGTGGTGAGTTTGCGGTATGTCTCTCCGACGCCAGAGCGTAGTCGGCCGAGATTTGGCGTGGCGGAGTCCCGGATTCTGCCGCGTTCGTCGATAGCCTCCCCTATGCGCTCGTCGAGCCACCTCAGGTCGGGGATCAACGCCGCCAGAGTACCGATCAGTGGCGTTTGTCGCCCAAGCACTTGGGCAGCCTCCCGGGCTTCCCACAGCGAACGCATTACCTGGCCGACCCGTCGTAATTCCTCGCCGTCGAGTCCGCCGCCAAGTTCGGCTCTTTCTATATAAAACCGTGGGTCGATCAACCCCCCGAGGCCGATATCTCCGGCTTCGTCCAAGATGCGGCGTGCCTGAGCCGTTTCTTCCTGCAACCGTTCGATATCACGTTCGGTCGAAGCGGGTTCTAGCGCGATCGCCAGCTCTCTCGCCCTGAACATTTGTGCTCGGCCGGCGAGCATGTCCAAAAGCTTTGGCCATTCGATCAATTCACAGGAACGCTCGGTTAGCGTCGGATGTGGAGCCAGGGCCGGTGTTTTGCCTTGTGATTTATTCGGGCTGTGAGATTCGTGTTCGGACATTGGTTGGCTATTCTAGTGGTGGACGGCTACCAAACCATCGGTGCCTATGAGAACGCCGAGTCTGGGCTATGTCAGTTGTCAATCTCAAATGAAGCGACGATCTAGGCGGGCGCCAAAGGGATTTGTGGGGGGCACTGGGCGTTGAGAGAAAATAATGTCCGGATGCGCGAGTGCCAGACCCACTCCCCGGTCATCCAAATAGCCACCCGGCAGGGTTAGTTGCCTTTGTACTTTGGTCGGAAATCCTCTGCTCTGTCCTCTGCTTGATAGCCGATGACATCTTTTGCATGGGAGATGTCTCTTACGCCCCAGAGGTTGTCCGAGCCGGAGTAGAAGATGTCGAACATGAGATCGTCTGGGGCGTCCAGACACCGCTGGACAATCTGTGAGGCGTCCCGATTGCTGGTCCAAAGGGAGAACGACCGATTGCCCGGCATATCGACATCGTTCAGGTTGATGTTAGCGGTCGGGCGCAGTGGCGTGTCGTCCCGATTCACTGAACTGAAACGAATACACAGCGCCGAAATTCCGTGGACGTCCGAATAGTAGCGGGCGAGGGCCTCGCCCCAGACTTTGGTTGCGGCGTAAAGGCCCGACGGACGCACCGGCCAAGTGTGTTTGGCTCGTTCGTATGAATCGGATTCACCCTCGTACGTACCGGCAATAACCTCACCGAGATCATCTTCCTGTTCGTAATTCCAGGTCACCTGCCCAGTCGAAGCGAAAATAACTCTCTTCACGCCGGCCTCGCGTGCCGACTCAAAGATGTTGTACGCACCAATGAGGTTGGACTCACGAAGTTGATCCCACCGATCCCCTGGTCCGCCATTGGCCCCGAGGTGAACGACCGCATCCTGTCCCTTGAGCGCCGCTCGAACGGCATCGAAGTCGGCGACATTGCCCTCCGTGATATCACGGCCCGGATCTCCAACAAGATCAAAACCCTTGAGAGTGTACCGATCCGGTGAGTCGGCCAACCGGGTCCATACGGCGGTACCGATAAGCCCGGCAGCGCCAGTGATGAGGACTTTCATTCGGGTCTCCAATTATTGCGAAGATGGTGTTGATGCCCGTCGTCCATAACAAGTCATCCTGAACTGAGCGAAGAATATAGCCCGGACTGGAACGCAAGTAGGTCGGTCGTTCAAACGCGTTCCAGCGGAGAGATTCACTTGACGTCTCGAACTCTACCCTACGCCCGTCATTCTGCAGGTGATGCAGGATCAGACTCTACCGGGACAATGTGGTGATTGAGGACGGATCGTTTGTGCATGTCAGTAAAAGACTCTTGCGCATCACTGACCGTCGATATAGCCCGATCCTGAAGCGAGTTAATTCTTGGCGCAAAGCAGAATTATTTGAAGTGAGGCACGAGTAGCTACCGCCTAAAACCAGTACCCGCTCTCGTATCGGGAGAAGTTTCATCCGAGGGTCGCACCCGATGCAACCAATGAGTCGTGTCACTACCCCTCAACTGCTGTGATCACCGTCGCCGGGTCAACCAGGAAGTCCTCCCGTAACGCCGTCCCGATCCCCGGATCCTCTGGCGCGTATACGATTCCGTTCTCGATTCGTGGGAGTCGGTCCACTACGCGTCCGTACACCTCATGGATGAAGGCCCGAGTAGTTTCCTGGATGAAGGCATTCGGTGCGTGCATGCACAGGTGGATCCCGGCAAAAAGGTTCACCGGGCCGTTGCAATCGTGCGGGGTAGCCGGGACCTTATGCGACTCGGCGAGTGACATCACTTTGCGGGCCTCGGTGAAGCCGCCGACAAAGGTTGTGTCGAACATTAGGATTCGTATTGCACCACTTGAGAGCATCGGCAGATAGGCCTCTGCGCTTGCCAGCGTTTCGTTGCCAAGCACCGTCAGATGGGTCCGGTCCTGCACCTGTCGGATACCCTCTGTGTTGTCCGCCGTCGTTACGTCCTCTACCCAGTAGGGATCAACCTCTTCGAGTGCGTTCACGATCTTCACGACGGACGGAATGTTCCACATGCCGTGAAGCTCGGCCATAATCTCGATCTTATTGCCGACCTGCTCACGGATCTTACGGAACGGCTCCATGCCCTTGTTTACATCTTCGGCAGAGATGTGCTGGCCATTCGTCTTCCTCACGAACTGGTCGAAGGGCCAGATCTTCATCGCCTTGATACCTTCATCAAGAAGACTTTCGGCGACCGACCCGGCGTCGTTCAGGAAGCCCTGTAAATCATCGTACTTCCCTGGGAGTGTTTCGTGGTCCGTCGGTGACGACAGCCCAAACGCTGTCGATCCGGAACGAACGGCATAGCGCCAGTCGGCGCATGTGTTGTAGATCGGTATCGAGTCACGGACGCGGCCGCCAAGTGCCTGATGGATCGGCGCGTTGGTTGCCTGCCCGACGATGTCCCAGAGCGCGATGTCTACCGCCGATATCGCCCGCCACTCCGCGCTGCCGTTCGGCCCGATCCGGCTGCGGTACTGCATGCCCTCGTGCAGCTCGGCAACCTGCATCGGGTCTTTGCCGATCAGGTATGGCGCAAGTTCCGTACGGATGTGCGCCTCAGTGGGGCTCGACACAGCAGTCGACTCACCGAGGCCAATGATTCCCGAATCTGTGTGCACCCGAACCCATACCCAACGAGGAATGTTGCCGGTACGGACCGTCTCTACTCTGGTGATTCTCATTTGGTGATTTCTAAAGCTCACTGACCTGTACGGTCAACTGATCGCTCTTGAGAAACTTCTCCGTGAAGTCGAGCCCCAATCCGGGGTCGTCCGATACAGATGCGTAGCCATTCTCAACCTTCGGAAGCGCGGTCACAATGTCTTTGTACCAGGTTGCGTTGTAGGACCTCACCGTCTCCTGAATGAAGGCGTTCGGGACGTTCAAGCTCAGGTGTACGTCCGCCATGAAGGCGATCGGCACCAACGCAATCATGAGGAGCGATCGGAATACCGAACGACTCAGCCATCGTGGCGATGCGCTTGGCCTCCGAGATTCCGCCGACCCATCCGAGATCGAACATGCAGATGTCGGTTGCCTGCTTCACGAACATCTCTCGGAACGACCATCGGGTTGACACGTTCTCGCTTGCTATAGTCGGTATATTGGTCGACTTCCGGAACTGGGCTAGCGCGTCCAGGTTGTCCATCTGAACTGCATCCTCAAACCACATCGGTTTGAACGGCGTTACCGCCTGAGCGATCTTGATCGCTGACGGCAGGTTCCACGACTGACCCATCTCGACGGCGATCTCCATCCGGTCGCCCATCGCCTTGTGGATCAGCCGGAACGGTTCAGTGCCCTTTGCCAGATCTTCGGCAGAAATGAACTGGCCGTTGGTCTTCGCTGCGAATTGTGAGAACGGCCAGATCTTCATCGCCCTGAAGCCTTCCGCATGCAGGCTTTCCGCCAGGCCAACCGGGTCGGTCAGTGCGGAGTGCTCATCGTCGTAGGGGCCGGCAGGGACGAAATCGCCCGAGCCCGCCTTCGGGCCTTTGGTGGGATTCAAGTAAAACGGATAGCCGGCACAAGTGGCGTAGACCTTGATCTTGTCACGGCTCAAGCCGCCAAGCATGTTGTAAGTGGGCTGACCCATCCGTTTTCCGTACAGGTCCCAGAGGGCGATATCTATGGCTGACAGCGCCCGCATCTCAGCGCCTTTGGAGCGCATTCCGCCGGTCATCTTCGCAAGATTGGCCCAGTGCAGATCTAGTTGGCTGGCGTCTTTTCCTAGCAGATATTCGGACACGTCGGTGTGGATAAAAGCGTGAACCGGCTCTGCCGACCCGGGCGTTTCTCCGATGCCGTAGAGACCATCATCGGTGTGAATTTTGATGAACACCAGCCCTGGATGTTCGCCGTGTCGGAAGGTCTCGATCTTGACGATCCTGGGTGATTTTGCCATCGAAGCGGACCTAAAGCTCGGTCGTTCGCACGGTCAACTGATCGCTATTCAAGAACTTCTCGGTGAAGTCCAATCCCAGTCCGGGATCGTCAGATACCGACGCAAAGCCGTTCTCCACCTTCGGAAGTACGGTGACGATATCGTTGTACCAGGTGGCATTGAAGGCTCTCACCGTCTCTTGGATGAAGGTGTTCGTGGCATTGAGACTCAGGTGCACGTCTGCCATGAAGGCTATCGGCCCAACACAGTCGTGTGGTGCGATTGGGATGCCAAACGACTCAGACATCGTTGCGATACGCTTTGCCTCTGAGATGCCCCCGACCCAACCGAGGTCGAACATCGTGATATCGACCGCCTGCTTCACGAACATTTCGCGAAACGTCCAGCGGGTCGATACGCCTTCGCTCGCGATTGTCGGGATGTTGGTCGTTTTACGGAACTGGGCCAGTGCGTCCAGGTTGTCCATTTGAACCGCGTCCTCAAACCACAATGGCTTGAACGGTGTTACCGCCTGGGCGATCTTGATCGCAGAAGGCAGGTTCCACATCTGGTGCATCTCGACGGCGACCTCCATCTGGTCACCCATTGCCTCGTGGATCAACCTGAACGGCTCCGTGCCTTTCTCAATGTCCTCGGCCGAGATGTGCTGACCGTTGGTCTTGGTGACGAATTGGTCAAATGGCCAGATCTTCATTGCCCGGAAACCTTCCGAATGCAGGCTCTGCGCGAGTCCCACTGGATCGGTCAGGAATGCGTGTTGGTCCTCATAGGGACCGTCCGGGCGGTAGTCGACATCGCCGGGTTCGTAAATTCCATCGCGATTCACGCCGTATGAGTAGCCGGCGCAGGTGTTGTATACCTTGATCTTGTCCCGACTTAGTCCACCAAGTACGTTGTAAGTAGGTTCACCCATGCGCTTTCCGAACAGATCCCACAGAGCGATGTCTATGGCCGATAGTGACCGCATCTCCGCGCCACGGGAGCGCATGCCTCCTGACATCTTGGCCAGATTGTGCCAGTGCCAGTCGAGCTGACTGGCGTCCTTGCCAAGGAGGTACTGCGCGGCGTCGGCGTGGATGAAGGCGTGTACCGGCTCTGGCGACCACGAGGTTTCGCCGATTCCGAACAATCCATCGTCGGTGTGGATCTTGATGAACACCAGCTTCGGGTACTCATCGTGCTCAAAGGTCTCTATCTTGACGATCTTTGGCGATTTTGCCATGTGGCCATGCCTTTCGTATGGAGGTAATTGAGATGGTTGAAGTTGGGCGTGTACATTCCCGCTCCAAGAGGGAGGGGATCATGGTGAGGGAGAAGTCTTTCTAATGATCACGCCGTTCCAGTGGAATCAGCCTCAAAGTCCCTCGTTGGTCTTCGGAACGTCCATCCAGCTCACCTCTTCGTCAGCCTTCTTCTGACCGCAGACATCGCAGTCAGCATTCCAGTGTCCGCCAGGTGGCATGGCCACTGCGAAGCGCATCGAAGTCTCTTTGCCTTCGGTCGTGATGTGATGCGTCGTGCCCCGCGGCACCCAGACAAGATCACCCTTGTTGGCGACGAAGGTCTTACCACCGCTTAACTCCCAGCGGATCTGACCCTGCTGGACGTACCACCACTCATCGAAATCCTTGTGGAAGTGGGGCATGTTGCCGCTGCCTTCTGGCTGGGTTAGCCAGGTGCCGATATTTCGTTCGTCCGAGACGATGGACTCATGCCATTCTTTCTCGCCGTTGTGCTTAGCATTTAGATCATCCAACGTTGTGTGAAGTACTCCGGGCCAATCGGCGTTGTCGATGCGAGGCGGGATAGGTCCGGTGACCGTGTCTGAGATAGTCAACGATCCCGGTGCTTTGACATCTGAGATACCAAACACATCGGGCGAATCCGGCGCGTGATCGCAGACATTGCACGGCGAGGCGTAGTGCTCGGCAGGAGGTTGCGAAACGGCGAATCGTAGCGACAGCCCATCGCCTACGTTCTTGATGTGATGCACAGAGCCCCGCGGTACCCACACCACGTCACCTTCGTGGGCGGTTACTTCTTTACCGCCGGTGTAGTGCCACTGAATCGTGCCGCGCATCACGATCCACCACTCGTCAAAATCTTTGTGCCAGTGCGGGATGTTGCCTGTGCCGGGGTTGTTAGCGATGAGTGTTCCGTTGTTGCGCTCGTCCCAGATCAATGACTTTGACCATGGGGCCGGACCCATGGCCTCAACAACGTCTTGGATACGGGTGTGTATCTTTCCGGGCCAATCGTCGTTATCCACCCGGGGCGGAATCGGTCCTTCGACGGTATCTGCGATCTTCACTTCGCTCGTGACCAAAGTGTTCTCCCGAGACTGGGTATTTTAAGAACGGGCGCGCCGTCCACGGTGAAACGAATGTTACTCCCGCGATCAGTACGTGAGTAGAGATCACGTGTAGAAATGCCGAGCCGATGCTCCGCGTATAACGAGTCTCCGATAAAAGAAACTTGTGGACACATAACCGGGTGCTGAATTACCGATTGAACGGGCATCACCACACTTCTATTTTCGATGAGTGTGATGGCGTTTACAGCGGGCGTGTTTATGGCCGCCATACGAAGCGCTTTCGAAATACGCGTATTTGGAGGCGAGTTTCATCTGGACTTTCGACTGCTGATACTTATGCCGTGTGAGGCCGCCTCAACTTCACTGGTCATGGCGAGAGGAACCGTCTCCAGATTTTGACCGCATGCGTGTGATGGTTACTTTGGATCCGGACGCGCTAGGACCAGATCGCAGGCAGGGAATCCGCTAGAGTTCTCGGGCCAACTTCGCGATGCCCGGCTCGTTTAGCCTGTACGAGAGCCACTCCTCCATGTTTTCAAACCCAATTTGATGGTAAAACTCACGCGTAGGGTTCCAGTCTAGGACCGATAGTTCAAACCGGGCGCAGCCGCGCTCCTTGGCGATACGGGCCAACTCCGTCATCAGATTCATGCCGAGTCCGTTGCCACGTGCATGCTCCTCTACGTAGAGATCTTCTAGGTGTAACCCGGCCCGGCCCTGCCAAGTGGAGTAGTTGTGGAAGAACAGGGCGAACCCGACCGCCGTTCCGTCCAGCTCGGCAAGCAGCGTCTCGAATAACGGCGAATCCCCAAAGCCGTCGCGTAGCACACCGGCCTCGGTCAACTGAACCGTTTCTAAGGGTTCTTTCTCGTAAAGGGCAAGTGACTGAACGAGCCGGACGATAGTCGCCGCGTCCTCAGGAATGGCTGGACGAACGAGCTTTTTTGGCATTAATCACCGCACTTTTCGAGGATATGGTCCTAAGAGATGAACGGGATGGTCTGTGGCCCTTCAGGAAGCACGCAGATGGACGCATCGCTTCCCGCCGCGTCGACCACCGCCTGTACATCGTCGATCGGTTCTAAATGGGCCGCTTCTAGCTGTAAATCGGAGAGCCGATCTGCTTTTACAAGGACGCGGGCATGCATCTGGATTTTCGCTTGAATCTGGACCTGCCACTGATCTGGCTTTGAGTATCCGGGCGCCTCAATCATCTTTAAAAGTGCCGTCGGATTCGGCCGAGACGAAAGAATTTCCGCATACGAGCCGTGATCCGGGATTCCGTCTCGACATTCCGCGGCACACACAATCAGCCCGCCGGGCTTGACCACCCGTACCGCGGCGGACATGCCTTTGACGGCCTGATATAGGTTTTGGTCAAGGGGGTACCCTGAGTTGCTTGTAATCACCAGATCGAATGGCCGGTCGATATGCTGCATCGAATCTAGCCTTGCCTGGACGCATGCGGCGGCGTGCATGGCAAAAATCTCACCGGCGTACACGCCCGTGACCTGTTGATCACTGTTGAGAACAACGTCCATGCTGAAGTCCGGCGGCGCCGCGCGAGCAATGGCACGGACGTCGTCGTGCACGGGGTTTCCCTCTATCACGCCCCATGTGGCGTTCGGATGTCCGATCCTGGCGGCATCGTGAAGCGTCACCACGGTATCGATGCCAGCCAGTCCCGGGGCGACCATTTTGGGGCCGCCACTAAATCCGGCGAAAAAGTGCGGCTCCACAAACCCGGTGGTGATGCGTAAATCCGCTCCGGTCCACTCACGGTTCAATTTCACAGGCACGCCATTGCCTATCATTCCGAGATCGTCGAGCGAACTTTCGTCCCGCGCAACATGATTGACCACACGGCAAGTGGAAGCGATTTCGTCGCCAAGCATCCACCGTATCTCGTCGTAGGTGTTTGCCCGATGCGTCCCCGTGGCGATCAGGATTGTTATATCTTCCGGCCTTACGATGCCTTCAAGTTCGTCCAGGATCGCTTGAACCATTAACTGGCGAGGCTGTGCCCGGGTCACATCACATATCGAGATCGCGACCCGTTGCCCCCTCCGGGCGATCTCCTTTAAAGGCCGGGAATTGATCGGTGATCTGAGGGCGGTTTGCAGGTAGCGTTCGGGCTCCAGTAGCGCCGATCGGAAGGTGGGCTTGATGATGGTGCTACGTTCCTCCGGCAGATCGAGAGAGAGACGTCCATCTCCGTATGCGAGTGTGACTTTCAGCGTATCGGCTTTCGGGCTTTTATATCGGCGTGAATCAGGAAATTATCTTAACGTTCCCGCCATTGACCGGCGTTGTACCTGTTTGGGGCCTGATTGGTGCAATTTCAGGGTTGGCAGCGACACATACATCGGTTAAATCTTCGGTGAAGATTAGGCGCCGTGGTAAGCATGGCCGTTATTGATCCCTGGACTTCCGGAGATGGAGGCATAATGTCGTCTGATTCACAGGCGTACACATCGGCATCTGAACTTGCAGAACAGATACGTTCACGTCAGGTTTCAATCGTCGAGGTGGTCGAGGCTGCACTACGCCGGATCGACGCATCTCAGCCCATTCTGAACGCATTCATAACAGTGGCCCGTGATGAAGCCCTGGACGATGCCCGTAAGGCTGAAGACAGCATCGTACGTGGCGGCGACCTTGGCCCGCTTCACGGCGTTCCATTCTCTGTCAAAGACCTGGTCAACACCCGTGGTGTTCGTACCACTATGGGCTCGCTGATCTTTGAGCACAACGTTCCCGACAGAGACGCCATCTCGGTTGCACGATTACGTGCAGCGGGAGCGATCATGATCGGAAAGACCACGACACCTGAGTTCGGTCACAAGCCGTTCACGAGGGCGCCGCTGTTCGGCGATACGCCAAATGCGTGGGATCGAGACCGCATTGCGGGAGGTTCAAGCGGAGGCGCAGCCGTAGCCGCTGCCGCCGGGCTTACCCCATTGAACGTCGGCACTGACGGGGGTGGTTCCATACGTATTCCGGCGGCCGCCAACGGGATAGTCGGCTTAAAGGCAACATTGGGTACGATTCCGCATGACGCCGCACCCGATTCGTTTGGCGCAAATATTTACGTAGGACCCATGACCCGAACCGTCACTGATACTGCCCTGATGCTACAGGCGATGGCCGGTCCGCACCCATCCGATGCTCATTCCCTAGGAAGACGTGCGCAGGACTACGTCAAAGCCGCCGCTTTACCGGGAGATCTCGAAGGCAAGAAGATCGCATGGCGACCATTACTCGGCAACGATGTCGTTGATTCCGAGGTGCAGGCGATTACGTACGGAGCTGCCCGGGCCTTCGAGGAAGCTGGCGCGACCCTCGTCGAAGTAGATGACGGGTTTGTCACGCCGGAGCCGTTCTGGCGGGTGCTCAGCCAGGCGGCATGGCGATCGCGCTTTGGAGACTATGTGGATGAGTGGGGAGATCGGATGACACCGACCTTCCTCCGTTCGATAACTGAGGCGTCCGACTACTCGGCGGATGAACTACAGAAGGCGATATACCAGCGGACCGAACTTTTTCGTGAGGTTCAGGGTTGGTTCGACGAGTTTGATCTCGTCATGACGCCCACGCTCTCCCGCACTGCCCTTGAGTCTGACATGGACCTGTACGATCCGGTGGTTATCGAGGGGGAGGAGATCGGGATTATCCGTCAAAATTGGTACCCATATACTCATCCGTTCAATCTCACCGGCCACCCGGCGATCACACTTCCGGCGGGGTTTGCCGGGGATGGGCTGCCCGTAGCGCTCCAGATCGTGGGGCGCTACGCAGATGATGCGGCGGTCATAAGGGCGGCTGCGCTTTTCGAGCAGCTTCGTCCATGGACTGATCGAACGCCAGATATCCCTGAGATATCAGGCCTATAAGAAGCTATTGGCCACAGGTCATGGTGGTTGGAAACGGTGAAGATCCAGGCCAGGGTATGTGGTTGGTCCTGGTGCGAGAAGACGAGACCCCAGTGGGGCTACGGAGCTATTACTTCAAACGACCAACGCCCATCCGCTTCTTGACGGTAAACTGCTCTCAGGTGCAACCGGTCCTCTGGCCGACCCTGCCAGAACTCGAAGGAATCCGGCGTGAGCCGGTAGCCGCCGTATGTGTCCGGGCGGACCACATCGCTGTCTCCGATGCTGGCCTCGACCTTCGCTTTAGCAGATATTAAAGCTGCATGATTGGGCACATTTGAACTCTGAGGCGCTGTCAGAATGGCAAGTTGTGTACTCCGTGGCCGGGAGGCCCAGTACGCGTCGGATACTTCGGCTGTCGTTTTGGCCAGCGTGCCGCGAACGCGGACCTGTCGCTCCAACCCGGTCCAAAGAAATACCGCCTCTACGTTGGGATTGAAGTCGATATCTCGCCCTTTAGGGCTCGTGTAGTGCGTAAAAAATGTGATCGTGTCTTTATCCCGGGTTCCGGCCATCAACGCCCGCGCAGACGGTGCACCATCTGCGCCTACTGTTGCTAGGACCATCGCCGCCGGGTTTGAGACTCCGGCCTCGGAGGCTTCCCTGAGCCATCGGCGTAGTTCGTCCATCGGGTCAGCGTCCAGGCAAACGAACTTGGGCATTGAGACTCCTGTATGTAACTAAGGCGTCAGTGATCTACATCTTGCGCCATGAGGCGACCGGTATGACACTGCGGCCCATAACCGCGAAAGCATTCTCCATTGAACCAATTCACCTATAGCCTGCCGTGAGTCGTGTCCAGAAGATAGATAAGGCCAGAAGAATCACAAGGATTTACGTACGTGGCGAAACTTACCGGGAAGATCATCGATCCAACCACCGGCGTACCGGTCCAGGCCCGCGTTCAGGTGCTTTCGCCAAACGGACTTCAACTCGCCCCCGCAGACGCCATGTGGAAAGTTGGCACCGGGGAGCCCTTCTTCTACTCGGACGGTGATTTCTCAGTGGATGTGCCGCGAGGCCAGTCACGTATCACGGTCGAACGGGGCACCGAGTATCGGCCATGGAGGGGGACCATCAACGTCGATAACGCCGGGGAGATCGTCGCGCTCGACATTGAGCTTGAGCGTTGGGCGGATCTGCCCGATCGCGGCTGGCATCCTGGGAACACGCACATCCACTATGACGAGAAAGAAGAGAAGCCGGACGAGCGGCTTAAGTACGACTCCCGGGTGGAGGACCTGCGGATGACGGCGATCTCCATCCTCCGACGATGGGACCTCAACTACGCAACCAACAAGTACCCGCTCGGAGTCCTGAACGACTACACAGACACGCATCACCACGTTCAGGTGGGCGAAGAAAACCGTCACAACGACAAAGACGGCTGGTCACGCGGTTACGGCCATGTGATGTTCCTGAACATTCGCAACATCGTGGATCCTATTTCACGTGGCGCGCTTATTGATACGTTTGACCCCGACTACCCGCCACTCTCATGGGCCTGCGACGATGCACGAAATCAGGACGGTTTGGTGATCTGGTGCCACAACGGGCAGGGCATGGAGGCGCCTATTGCTGCCGCCCTCGGTAAAGTCGATGCGATCAACCTGTTCGATCCCTACTGGAATGACGTCGAGTACGACATCTGGTACCGAATGCTGAACTGCGGGATCAAGATGCCAGCATCAACCGGGTCTGATTGGTTCGTTTGCTCCGCCAACCGGGTCTACTCGCAGACGGGTGGAGAATTCTTGTACGACAATTGGCTTGCCGGCATCAAGCGTGGCGAGACCTTCATTACGAATGGACCGGCCATATCGATGTCGGTAGACGGGTCGCCTCCCGGGTCCACCGTGCAGGTGATCGCAGGCGGCAAGACGCACGTGAAGGTGGACTGGTCGTCACACTACGCCGTGGACACAATCGAGATCGTTCAGGATGGCTCTGTGGTCAAGCGCGTGTCCACAGACGCTTCTAATGCGACCGCAGGCTCGTTGGAGGCCGATATTCAGATTGGGGCGGACGGTTGGATGGCTGCACGGCTTGGCTCAACTCAACGAGACTCGTTCGCGCAGGCGTTGTGGGCGCATACGTCGGCCGTCTACATTGACGCTGGTGGTAAGAAGTCGGATGTTCAAGTCGGATCGGCCGCGCTGTTTGTGCGGGATATAGAGGATTCAATGGTCTGGGTCAAGACAAAAGGCCGGTTCTACACCGACACCCAGAGGGCCGAGGTAGTGGACCTGTTCGAGCAGGGCCTCGATGTGTACAAGGGACTTTCGAGGTAAACGATGGCCTGCGACGGAGGAATTGTCGAGAGAGTACAAGAACTGCTCTTGGGCCACGCGTGGGTTTCGGAACGTCTTATGTTTGACGGGTTGGCGTTGTGTTGAACCTTGAATACGCACCGTTTCTAACAGCGATGTAAAGACGGAAATCATGGCCGCGTTTATCTGGCCTGAACAGACCTTGGGAGTAACAGTAGATGCAGAAACGACCCTACGGCAACACCGGGGAGATGCTCTCGATTATTGGCTTCGGTGGGATCGTGGTGAAAGATGCTGACACTGACGAGTCATCCCGGCTGGTCAGCGAAGCTATTGATCGCGGGATTAACTACTTCGACGTTGCGCCGCGCTACGGCAACGCGCAGGAAAAACTCGGCCCGGCGTTGGAGCCATATCGCAACGATGTATTCCTGGCCTGCAAGACGCGCGAGCGGGATGCGGTTAACGCTGAACGTGAGTTGCACGACTCGCTTAAGAAGCTGCGTACGGACCACTTTGATCTCTATCAGATGCACAGCATGACGACCGACGCGGACGTAGACGAAGTGCTCGGCCCCGGCGGTGCGCTTGAAACCTTCGTCAAGGCTCGTGAGCAGGGGCTCGTGCGCTTTCTTGGCTTTTCGGCGCACTCGGTAGAGGCTGCATCCAGGCTGCTGGATGCGTTCGAGTTCAACTCTGTCCTGTTCCCATTGAACTGGGTGAACTATTTCGAGGGTGACTTCGGCCCACAGGTCGTTGATCTGGCGGAGCAGAAGGGTGTTGCAAGGCTGGCACTAAAGGCCGCGGCAAAGGCGCAACTCCCGGATCGTAACGTCAGGACACACGAGAAGTGCTGGTACGAGCCGATTGTTGATCGAGATCTGATGTCATTGGCAGTCCGCTTCACGCTCTCTCAGGCGATAACTGCTGCCGTACCCCCCGGAGATTCGGACCTCTGGCGCATGATGGCCGAGGTCGGAGAGGATTTTACGCCGATCACCAAAGATGAGATCCAAACCCTTAAGAACGAGGCCAAATCAAACACCCCGATATTCGTTCACCCGGTTGCGTGATTTGGAAACCCGGTGCTTTTACAGCCTAAGCACATCACCGGGCAGCACAAGGACAAAACTAAGAAGGCCCGCTCTAACGAGCGGGCCTTCTTATTGATCTAGTTATCCGGGGCTGTTTACTGCACGCCATCCTTGAGCACTCCGAGAGACTCAAGAATGCGGCCCGGCTTCATTGGCGCCTGCGGGAATCGAATCCCCAGGGCGTCATGAAGTGCGTTGGCGATAGCGCCAAGCGGCGGCGCGATCGAAACCTCACCCGCTCCGCGGACTCCGAACGGGTGGATTGGGTTCGGGACTTCCACAAGGATCGTCTCAATCTCCGGCAGGTCCAGCGTGGTCGGCATCCTGTAGTCCAGGAAGGATGAGTTGGCCATACGGCCTTCACCGGTCAAGAAGTACTCCTCGTTCAATGCCCAGCCAATGCCCTGCACTGCACCGCCCTGCAGCTGACCTTCGGCATACGACGGATGAATTGCTCCGCCGACGTCCTGGACAACGGTGTAACGGAGAACGTCCGTCTTGCCGGTCTCAAGATCTACTTCCAGGTCAACCAGGTGAGCGCCAAACGCTCCACCGGCTTCCGGAATGTCTACAGTGCTGGTTACAGAGACGGGACCGCCGGTGCCGTCGATACGACCCGCCAGTTCCTTAAAGGTCATGCTCATGGACTGAAGTTCGGCGTCCTGCATGGCCTGGAATGTCCCGTTGTCGAAAACGACTTCAGACGCATTGATGTCCCAGATCTTAGACACCCTGACCTTGAGTTCTTCGATCATCAGCTCGGCGGCTCGATAGGAAGCCATTCCCGTGGCGTAGGTCGTCCGACTGCCGCCTGTGTTATCGGTGTAGCCGACGCTGTTGGTCGATGCAATCGATGGACGGATGTCCTCCATTGGTATGCAGAGCACCTCCGCCGCTTGCATGGCGATGGAAGCGCGTGAACCGCCAATATCCACAGATCCCTCGATCAGCGACACGATGCCGTCGGCATTCAGGTTGAGTGTCACTACTGACCGACGGCCACCGTTGCGCCAGAAGCCGACAGCCATGCCTCGGCCACGCTTCTTTCCGGGTGAATCGGCTTCTCCGATAGAGGAGGTCCAGTGAGCTGAGTCACGAGATTCCTCAAGCACCTGCGTTATGCCGATAGGTCCCCAGATGGGGCCGTCAGCACGGCGCTTACCCTCTCTCGATGCATTCTTGAGTCGGAATTCCACCGGGTCATAGCCGCGTTTCTCGCAGATTTCGTCGATCACAGACTCTACGCCGTATGCAACGTGCGTCGAGCCCGGTGCGCGATACGCAGACGTTTTTGGTTTGGTGACCAAAATGTCGTAGCCGGTGATTCTCACATTATCCAGATCGTAAGACGCGAAGCAGCAAACAGCTCCAGCCGCGACCGGCGAGCCCGGATATGCACCGGCCTCATACTTTAGATCGGCCTCTGCGGCGATGATTATGCCGTCGTCGTCTACACCAAGCTTGATCTTGATGGTGGCCGCCGCGGCAGGCCCGGTCGCCTCGAATACGTCGACCCTGTTCATGTACGCCTTGACCGGCCGGCCGCATTTTTTCGAGAGTATCGCCGCTATGGGCTCCAGGTACACGTTCAGTTTCCCGCCGAATCCGCCACCGATCTCCATCGGTATGACGTGTACGTCTGTCTCGGTAAGTTGCAGGATGCTGGCCATCTGGTCACGCACGCCGAACATTCCCTGCGTGCTTGTCCAGACGGTTACGCGACCGTCTTCGTCCCAGCGCGCTGCACCGGTCTGGGGCTCGATGTAGCCCTGGTGAACGGTAGCCATCTCGACCTCGCGCTCGACGACCAGTGATGCCCGTCCCATAGCACCTGTCGGGTCTCCGAGCTCGTGCCGTATGACGGCGGCGATGTTGGTGTTTTTGACCGACTCGCCGAGATGATTCCCGACCATATCGTCATGAACGAGGACTGCGTCCGGCGCAAGAGCGTCTTTTATGGAAAGGACAGGCTCAAGTGGTTCGTATTCTACCTTTATTAGCTTGAGGGCCTCGTATCCAGCGTTGCGATCGGTAGCTGCGACGGCCGCGACCGGGTGGCCTTTGAAAAGGACCTTGTCATGCGCCATTACGCGGTTGGAAGACCACGCGCCTGCTCCGCTGGCTGCGGCGACCGGCATGTCAGCGCCAGTCATCACGGCAAGCACTCCCGGAGCTTTCTCGGCGGCCGAGGTGTCGATCGACTTGATACGGGCGTGAACGTGTGGGCTACGCAGCACCACGCCATGTACAAGACCGTCAAGTTTGAGATCAGCCCCGTAGAGCGCCCGACCCGTTACCTTGTCCAGGCCGTCTGGCCGGATTGGCCGCGTGCCAACTACTCGGTAGGCTGATGGAGATGACTCGGATATCACCATTCGTTCAGAGATCCCTTCTCTTCGTCGTGAGCGGCGATGCTTAGCAGAAATCTGCGATCGGATGAAATCGCTTGATGATCAACGCAACGCGCTTAATGATTCTAAACGCGAAACCAAGATAAGTTCAGATGACTTCGCACATAACACCAACGGGCTAGTTTTCGCGCCGAGAAAAGCGCCAGTTAAGACTCTGAATCCGGCACATCTGCCGTGATAAGCAAATGTTCGCACCAGTCGTTCGAATTGTTGATGAACTGGTGCATCACCTTTGCCGGGATGTGAATCGCGTCGCCCTCCGTCACGTCAAAAACCTCGCCATCCAGTTTCATCTGACCGCTGCCGCGGATGATGTAGTAAACCTGTTCCTTGCTTGCGTGATCGTGATAATCGCCAGCCTGTCCACCTTGCATGCGATGTAGTGTGAATCCGTCCATGCCCAGCAGCGGAGCTTCATCGGCGGTTTTGTCCGGCCATCCGACGCTTCGGAATATGGGCCAGATAATTGCGAAATCGTGTCCGATATACGGGACGACATCCTTCCAATTCCTGATCACGGTCATCACTATCTCCTTGGCCATACGTATTTCAGGCATCCTGCCCGTTGTACGTCGTCGTGTTGCGAGAGTGTAGCGTTAGCCGAAGCGTCCTGTGATGTAGCCCTCTGTGCGACTATCGTGCGGTGTGCTGAAAAGATCTCGGGTCGATGCGTATTCGATGAGCGTGCCCTGACGTCGTTCATCGGTCCACATCTGCGCCGTGTAATCGGACAACCTTCCCGCTTGTTGCATGTTGTGAGTGACGACCACGATCGTGTACTGCTCTCGAAGTTCTCTGATGAGGTCTTCGATCGACAACGTCGAGATCGGGTCGAGCGCCGACGCTGGCTCGTCCATCAGCAAAATCTCAGGCTCCACTGCCAGTGCCCTGGCGATGCACAAACGTTGTTGCTGTCCGCCCGACAGTCCGAATGCGTTGTCGTCCAGTCGGTCCTTGACTTCGTCCCATAGCGCCGCCTGACTCAAGGCATTTTCAACGACCTCATCGAGATCCCGTTTAAGTCCGTTGATTCGGACGCCAAAAACCACGTTCTCATAGATCGACTTTGGAAATGGATTTGGCCTTTGGAACACCATGCCGATACGGAATCGGACCTCAGTCGGGTCCACCTCGGGTGCGTACAAATCCTGCCCATCAAACATTACCTTGCCATCGACGCGGGCACCGGGGATTAGCTCATTCATGCGATTTAGCGATCGGAGCAGGGTGCTCTTGCCGCAACCGGACGGGCCGATGATCGCAGTGACTTTATTGCGCGGGAACTGGAGGTCGGAATCGTAAAGCGCAAGCGTATCGCCGTAATGAACGCGCAATCCCTGTGTCTCAAGTGCTATTTCAGACACGTCGAACTGCTCTACGTATCGGTCACCGAGATTGGTCGTAAGTTCTTCAGTACTCGGTCCCGAAGAATCTGGAGTTCGGGGAGGCTCGAATTGTTCTGCTATGACGAAGATCCCTTTTTCGTTATTCGTGCAGCCGCGGTGCGTTGATAAGACACAGATTAGTACCTTGTCTGGTAGCGGTTACGGATCCAGATTGCTATGGAATTTAGTGATAGTAGAACAGCCAGCAGGATGATGATTCCGGCGGAAGCGACCGCCTGGAACCCGGGTTGTGGCAAAGAAACCCAGTTGAAGATTTGAACCGGGAGCACGGTGAATCGATCACCCGGCGACGATGGTATGAAGGTGAGGAAGACCAGGGAGCTGATCATTAACATAGGAGCCGCTTCGCCCACAGCACGCGAGAGCGCCAAGATGATCCCGCTCATGATCCCTGGGATGGCCTGTGGAAAGACGACGGTCTTCACCACCTGCCAGCGGTTTGCGCCAAGGGCGAACGCGGCATCACGAAACTCTCCCGGAACCGCCTTTATCGCTTCCTGGGACACGATGATGACAATAGGCAGCACGAGTAAGGTCATGGTCAGGGAACCAGCCAGCACGGATCGGTCCAGAGAAAAGGCCTGGACAAAGAGCGCCAGGCCAAGGATTCCGTAGATGATTGACGGGACTCCGGCCAAGTTTGATATGTTCAGTTGCACGAGCCTGACCGTCCAGTGTTCCGGAGCAAACTCTTCAAGGAAAATTGCCGTACCCACGCCAATCGGGATAGCGAAGGCGGCGGTACCGACAGTTATCCAGATAGTGCCGAATAGAGCAGCCCTGATGCCAGACTCTCCGGCGTGGCGGGACGGGTAGCTGTTGATAAAGCTGAAATCGAGCACTCCAATACCGTCGGTCATTACGTCGATCACAAGCGCGGCCAATCCGAGGATGCCGATTGCGACCGATGCAAAGAATAGAACGAAAAAGAAACGGTCCCGCCATCGCCGCCATGTTGAACGATTTGAAGTGGAATCAGGCTTCGGTGTAGGTGTCGTTCCGGAGTGGCGCGAGTGTCCGACGGAGGCGGCGATAGGGCCTGTCATTTCGGCGGAACGGATGGTCGTTCGTTCGTGTTCCATCAGTACCTTTCCGTGTATCGACGTACGACCCAACGTCCGACGATGTTCATGATCAGAGTCATGAGGAACAACAACAGGCCGACGGCGAAGATCGTTTTGAATACAAGGGTCCCCTGCGGAGTCTCGCCGAGCGAAACCTGGACGATGTAAGCAGTCATTGTCTGGATGCTC
>JAAZYK010000001.1 GCA_014239685.1 Dehalococcoidia bacterium
GTCAATCAATCTGGAGTGCCTGAGCGGCCAGAAATTTACGCGTCTGTCGTCGGTCCGGCGAACGGGATATGGACCGTGAAAGTGGTTTCGGAGCCGAAGACGCTCGTGACTTCCACTTGACCGCCGTGTGCCTCAACAAGCCGCTTGACGATTGTAAGTCCCAGTCCGGCCCCGCCGGTCCCGCGGTTACGTGATGGGTCCACCCGATAGAAGCGGTCGAAAACGTGCGGTAAGTCATCCGGAGATATGCCGGTTCCGGTGTCGGATACGGAGATGATGGCGGCAACGGCGTGTGTTGTGGGACTCACGTTTACGACCACACTTCCGCCGTCCGGAGTGTGTGTGATCGCGTTGTCGACCAAGTTGGACACTACTTGCCTGATGCGTGTCGGATCAAGTCGGATGCCGGGCATGCCGACAGAGACCGTAACTTCCAATCCAATTGAACGATCTACGGCGCGTGGCCGGAACGCCTCTGCGGCGTTTTTGACCAACTCGGAGATGTCTGCATTTATCAGTTCGAGGCGCAGATTTCCGGCCTCTACAAGTGCGAGCAAACGTAGGTCTTCTACCAGTGAGCTAAGGTGATTCGTCTGCGAATAGATCGTGTCAACGGTGCTCTCATCTGCCTCCAGCACCCCGTCCCTGATTGCCTCAAGATAACCCTGGATATTGGTCAACGGGCTTCGCAGTTCGTGTGCGATATCCGCGACGAGCCGTCGGCGCTCAGATTCGGCATCTTCCAGAGCACCGGCCATGTCATTGAAAGCGATGCCCAGATTTCCTAGTTCGCTCCCCTGGTTCGCATCGACACGCTGCGAAAGATCCCCCCGAGCGACCTCCGAAGCGGCGGCGCTCAAGACATGTACGGGCGCAAGGGCCCGGCGGGTGGTATATGTCACCATGGCGATTCCCGCGGCGGCGGCGGCTAGACCAGACCAGAGTAAGGACCTATTAAATGCAGAAGCTAATTCCGAGAGTTGCGGCTCGGCTGAGATTTCAGTTTGTGCCGGAGGGGGAGAAATCTGGCCGGTCTTGTATTGGGGGTTCGTCTTTTTGTCGCTTGTAGCCTCGCTCTGTCGCTGTAAATCCTGACTCAGCTTACGAATGATGGATGATTGCGACCCTGGAGGGGCCACAAACACATCGCCTGTTTCTATATAGAAATTGCCCCTCTGTATTCCGCCAACGAGCAACGGTCGTTGAAAGAACACCTGGGACAGCAGTGGGCTCCGGGTGAAGACCGAATGGGAGTCGCCGACGATAAGGCCAGCCTGATCTTCAATCACTATCCGCCAGTCGTATAGGCGGGACACCTGTTCAAGCGCGTTCTGAACGCCCTCCCAGTTATCGTTCTTTGAGTACGATTGGGATACCACCTGATCCAACCGCTCCGCTCTTGCAATGGAGATTTCTTCGCTGAAGGCGTCGATCTTCCGCTCGGTAGTTGCATACGCGAACGCGCTTACGGACAGGAGGGCGCCACCTAGGATCAATGTGAACCCCAGCGTCAAACGGAATTGGAGGGATCGTGCCCAGCTAGGCATCGCCAAACCTGTAACCCATCCCGTAAACGGTGTGTACGAACCTCCGGCCGGCGGACTTTTCCAGTTTTCTACGGATGTTTGAAATATGCGTATCCACGGTGCGGTCCATGCCGTCATAGGCGTGACCAAGGACCTTCTCGATGATGCTGTCTCTCGACAATATCTGCCCGCCAGAAATCATCAGATATGAAAGCAAGCGCATCTCGGTTGCGGTGAAGCGGAGCATTTTCCCGTCCACCTTCACCGAACCCGCCCGAACATCAACCTCGATCGGACCAAATCTCTGAATCTCTTGATCCTCTTCGGCATCCTCTTTTGGCGATGTACGCCTGAGAACGGCCCGAATCCTTGCTGCAAGTTCCCGTGGCGAAAACGGCTTGGTAACGTAATCGTCCGCACCACTGTCGAGGCCGGTCAGGCGGTCTAACTCGTCAACACGGGCGGTCAGCATGATGATCGGCACGTCAGACTCAGCACGGAGTTTTTCGCATACAGCAAGGCCATCCATACCGGGCAGCATCATGTCCAGCACGACGAGCTGTGGGGATTCGGCAAGAGCCATCTGAAGTCCGGTTATGCCGTCTTCAGCTTCGATAACGCTGTGGCCATCGCGCTCGAGATAGAGCCGGATGAGCCGAACGGTGTCGGGATCATCCTCGATAATGAGGATGGGTTTTTGTGAGCCGGTGGATCGACGTGAGTTATCCATGACCGTGTGCGGCTGTGTCATATTGATAACCCTCTTTGGATGACCTACAGGTTGACTGGATTGGGCTCGTTCGTCGGGTCCAGTGTCTCGGGCGTGAAATCGTGGAAGGGTGATAATTCTTCTGGGAAGCCGAAGTCGCGTAACCTCTCCTGTTCGACCCCATCGATTCTGGGTTGAGAGAAGAACTCCGGGACATCGCCTTCGAACTCAAACTTAAAGTCATGTCCGCCGAATCGGAAGAACCTTCCCCTAAAGGGTGATAGGCCATGACGAAACGACGGGGTACCCTCGAATGCCCTCATGGAGTCCGGTATCAGTTTATCGACCGACTCTGGGCGTGAGTCGAGCCAATTTTGAATGACGTCTGCGCCTTCCTGCGAAAGCTTATCTGTCTCAACCATTCGAGCCAGGTGTTCAGCGCTTACCGATGGGATATCCAATTTCTGAATTGAAGTCGTGGGATCCAGGCCTTCGCCGTGGAATTTGAAGGCTTTTAGCTTGCCCAACTTGATGCTGTTCAGCGATTCAGGCCGCCCGTCAAGCCAGTTGCCAATTTCGAGAGCTTCGTCTTCGTTAATAGTGTAGTTATCGACGAGCGCCGTCAGCATCTCGGCCTGTTTCTCATTTTTCAGTTCAGATTTTGCCTGCGCGAACGCATCATCAAGATCGGATCTATCTATGCCGAGGGCTGAGGCTACCCTGTCGAGTACCTCACCCCCGCGAACACCGTCCGGAAAATCTGCCGAGACCGCGGTCGCTCCAACCACTGCGCCTGTCGCGCCAAAAGCGACAACAAGGCTCAATATCCATCGACGTCTCATCCGTTAAAACTCACTGACCGGGCATGTGCCCGCCTTAATTACGTTGCTCGACTCTGTTCTACACGTGCAATGTTAAGAAACTTTCAAGTTTTTACGACAATTCGGATCTCGGGTACTATTTTGGGTTACTGGACTCTCCTGTGGATGAAACATTTGTTCATCGGCAGGCGTGACTTCATGACAATGAGCACCCAAAAATAAACGGGAGAACATGTAACCCGAGCGAATTGCGTCAACTCGTCTCGGGCCGCTGGGCCCGCTCGCAAAGGGTGTCCAGACTGGATCCTCGCGATCACGATACGTTTGAAAGAGAGCGGGGTGACGCGGGCGTGCTTTTGATAGTGGTCGCACTGGCGTTTGGCGTGGGGGGAGGTTTGTTGGCATTCCAGTATCTGAGCTGAATCGGAAGCGTTACTCGATTAAAAATCCACGAGGTTCCATGGCTTGCGAGCCGTTATAAACATACGATCCGCCCGACCAAGCGCCCCCACACTGTTCTCAATAACTCGACCGGCGCGCGCCAGTTCAGATGGTCGAGATCCGCCCATGTAGATGGACGCAAGATCGCCTGCAGACATGGAGATGTCAGGCTGCTCGTTGGTTGACGCGCATTCCGCACCTTTTGGCCCGCCATCGATTCGCCAATTGCCTTCATTCCATTTACAAAACGAATCTTCCACCCGGATAACCAGCGAAGCATCTTCTGAATAGGTTCGGGCTGACAACGCCATCGGCACGTCGATCAACCTCAGCCACAGGCCGTCATATGAACTGCGTTTGAGCCGTCGAGGATCGGACAGCATCCATGGCAGGCCATCGTCTGTGGTCGCGCCGTGTCCTACGGTGAGTGTGGAAGCGAGGTCGATATCAAAACAGAACCGCCATAATGCGGCCGTGGCCTCGTCATCGGAAGCGACCAACTCGTGAATTTGAACGCTATTAGTTGAATCGCCGGCGGTCACACCGTGCCGAATTCGGTACATCACGTATCCTGTGGCTACGCCGTCAATTTCGTATACGGCATAGAAAAGCGCCGGCGCTCTACTGCGAAGACCGTCCGGATCCGTGATCGCCGCTTCCCATGCGAGATTGTCACGTCGGATCATCGCGGGATATTCCAGCCAGGCCCTCTCAAGTATCGGAGAGAACACCGCTTGGGCGTCTTCTTTATCCAGAAATCTCATCTGCCCTCGGATGTCAGGACCATGAGTGAAAGACGTGTGCCGCAGATCGATCTCTCGGTGCTCGTGCGTGACGGCCATGCCGTACCCGTACCGACCGTAAATCACCGATTCAGAGGCCCAGAGAGCGGCCAATGGGATTTCCCGTTCGTGGTGGGCATCTAACTGCCGCCGCATCATCTCGGTGAGGATTCCGCGCCTCCTGTGTGTGGGAGACACCGTGACCTCGGTGATACCGCCGACCGGTAGAGTGTTTGCCCCGGGGATTGAGATTTCAAATGTGAGGGAGCTCGACGTTCCAACCATCTGTTTGCCGTCAAATGCAATGACGCTTTGTTCTGGCTCAAAGGATCGTCTTGCGAAATCCTTAAACCATGGATTGGATTCCGGGTGCGCTGAGAAACCCCGCATCACAGCGAAGTCGAACTCGTCGAATTCGTCTAGGGTGATTGGGCGGTACGTGATTGGCATATGGTGACCGGTTCAGGCTACGCAGCTGAATAAAGCTAGTTTGGGAATGGCAAACCGATATTCTACGGCTCGGTGACGCGTGAAAGACCCTCTTGGAGACCAGGTAATGGAGATGGGGAGCGATAGGCGAGTAACGTCCGCAACTAACCAATCACTACCCCCAGTCCTTCGACTTCAGGATCCTGACATCTGTCGGCACCGGTGTGAGCGTGCGCACGACCACGTTCAACGTCCCTTCGCGGTGCGACACCACGCCGCTGCACAGCAAAATCGGCTCATGTGCTGTTCGGCGAACTCTCTCGTACACATCTGGCCAGATCACCAGAGGCGCGTGACCCGTCTCGTCCTCAATCGTGATGAACACCGCTTTTGCAAGCGGCCGCTGGCGACGGATCACCACTCCTGCCACACATATCGGCGTGCCATCCTGCAGGTCACGGATATCTGCGCTTCGTACCAGATCCGGCGGAAGGTGCGGCCTCAACTTTTCCATCAGGTGAGCGCGTGGATACAGCCCGAGCGTGTTGTACTCGCCCTTCATCACGTCCCACTCGGACGCCTCCGGCAATGCCACCATGTCCTGCTCAACCGAAAACTCGAAGGCGAGCTGGCGTCCGACAGGTCGATATCGCAGCCCAACCTCCCATTTTGTTTCACGTCTGTTCTCGTCGGTGGGACTCCAGACAGTTCGCTGTTCCCGGACGATAACGTGGGTGGCGGGATTAGACGGCAAGGGCACAGGACCAGGTACCTCAAGCGCGCCAACCAGCGCTGGAGCCTTTGTCGCTACCGCCCGTGATACAAGCGAATCAAATGTCCCGGCATCCACCAACTTGTCAAGGGACCCGTGCCGCACACCGGTGCGCGTCATAAAGTCCGAGACAGAGGTAAACGACCCGTTCACCTCGCGTTCCACCAGCACCTGGTCGGCCGTCGCAGAGCGAACAGTCGCCACGTGCGCGAAGCCGAGCCGCAAACGCTCATCGTCAATCACCGAGAACTTCCCGCTGCGGTTTGCGTCCGGGTTCAGGACTTGTACGCCGTGGCGCTTCGCGTCCTCCTTCAGCGTTTCCAGGTTGTAAAACCCCATCGGCTGCTGGTTGAACAACCCGACAAAGAACTCCAGCGGGTAGTAACGCTTTATCCAGGACATCTGGTAGGCGGTGACGCCGAATGCAAAAGCGTGCGCCTCTGGAAACTGGAACTCCCCGTGGAACTTCTTGAAGATCGTTTCCGCTGTTTCTGGAGGAACGCCCTTAGCAAGCGCGCCGGTCATGAACTTTTCACGCCAGATGGGGATCAACTCGTGCCGATTTCGTCGACCGAAGGCACGACGCATTCGGTCTCCCTCAGCCGGCGTGAACCCGCCGACGTGGACCGCCAGTTCCATCAACTGGTCCTGATAGAGCGGCACTCCGTATGTACGCTCAAGCGCCGCCTTCTCAAGGGGATGGTCGTATTGCCAACCCGGCTCTTTGCCGTTGTGCCGTCGGATCAGCATCGATACACCGTCGTTGACACCTACGCCGGGGCGGACGGCCCCGACCTCCCACGCCATCTCGAACAGGTTCTTTGGGCGGATGCGGGGAGTTGTCTGCATCTGGGCGGCGGACTCAACTTGAAATACGCCTACGGTGTCTGCTCTGTGCAGCATGGCGTATACCTTAGGGTCCTCGAAATCGATGCGCGACAGATCGACACGTTCCTCCGTGCGCTGCTCGATCAGCCTGAGGGCCTCATTCATCTGCGATAGCGCGCCAAGAGCCAGGAAATCGATCTTCACAAACCCGGCGTCGTCTGCGCTGTCCTTGTCCCACTGGCAAATGTATCGACCGTCGATGGCGCTGCGCTGGAGTGGTACGGTCTCTGAGAGCGGACGTGCCGAGAGGATCATACCGCCCGGGTGCTGTGCCAGATATTTCGGGAATCCACCGAGCTGGAGGGCAAGTCGAACGAGGTCCTGCCACAGCGGCAGGTCTGCACGGTCCCGGTACTCCGGAAGTGACCGCATCTCCACCGGAAGGTCCTTCACACCTGAGTGCCCATCGATCCGCTTTGTCAACTTGTCCAGGTCATCCCCTGGCAGTCCGAGGGCCTTGCCGATGTCACGTATGGCGCCTTTGATTTGGTATGTGGAGATCATTCCGGTGAGTACAGCGCGATCGTTGCCCCAGCGCTCGTGGACGCGCAGGATTAGCTTCTCCCGTATGTCACGTGGGAAGTCCAGATCGATGTCGGGAGGGCCGTCCATCTCGGCATCTGGGATGAAACGGTCCAGTGTCAATCCGAACTCCAACGGATCAATGTGTGAGAGGCCGATCAGGTATCCAATGAGCATCGCAACCGAGGACCCGCGCCCTCGCCCCGGCGGGTTTTCCTCAAGTGGCAGCCCGGATTCAACGAGGCCGAGGTCTTCCTGTACCTCGCGGGCGATCCTGATGATGTCGTAGTACTGCAATAGGAAACCGACTAGGCTGTGCTTTTCCAGCAGCGCCATCTCCTCATCCAGCCGCTCCCGAATTGGGTCGTTGACTTCGCCGTACTTACGGATAGCGGCTTCCTCGCATAGCTTGCGGAGCCATCTGGTCTGGGTGTGGCCTTCGGGCACTTGATAGTCCGGGAAGTCATATACCTTTGCGGATGTGAGATCGAAATCACACCGGTCGGCTATGCGTATCGTGTTCTCGATTGCCTCCGGGTACGCTGTGAACAAGGAGGCCATCTCGTCAGGTGGTTTCAGGTAGAACTGGTCGTTGGCACGTCGCTCCCGGTGCGTTTCTTCGAGCGATTTGTTGTGCTGTATGGCGACAAGGATGTCGTTCAGGTGGCTGCGCTCACGGAGGTGGTAGTGGGCGTTATTGGTGGCGACGATGGGTATACCGAGGTCTGAGCCGATGTCCGCCATGAGCCGGTTGCGCTCGGTGTCGTCGAGCACCAGATTTTGCTGTAATTCAAGGAAAAAGTTGTTCGCACCGAACCAGTCCCGGTACTGAGCACTCAGCCGCCGAGCCTCGCTCAGCCTTCCTGCAAGAACGAGTTCGGAGATCTCGCCGTGACGACAGCCTGAAAGGCAGATTACCCCGCTTGCGTGGTCTTTGAGCAGGGAGGGAACGAGTGCCGGAAGGACACCGTTTGGGCCGGGCCGCTCGGGCGGGTCCATATGCGCCCGCGTGGTGAGCTTGCATATGTTTTTATAACCCTCTGCGTTCTCCGCAAGCAGGGTCAGGTGGTGGCCACTCGCGAGTGTGATCTCGACCCCGATGATCGGCTTGATCCCAACGCCCTTCGCCGCCTGGGCAAACTCCATCACCCCGCACAGGTTGTCGTGATCCGTAATAGCGAGGGCACGCATGCCAAGCGCCTGCGCCTCGATCAACAGCTCCGAGGTACTGGAAGCGCCCTCTTTGAACGAATAGTTTGAGTGGCAATGCAGCTCGGCGTAGGAGGATGAGCGGGGTTCAAGGGTTTCTTGAACACGCGCCTTCGCCTCACGAGCACGAACGCTAGAAGTACGCCGCTTCTCCAACCTTGGAGAACTATCAACAGATCTCGAGCTAATCTGCTCAGCAATCTCAACCGCATCAGGTGGCCCACCTGGCGCGATATACAGATCGCGATAATTCCCGGGCCGACTCCGATGTTCCTTCTTACGCCTTAGCATTTAGATGGCTGCTGTCTCTAGAAGCACAACCCCTCACTGCCTGAACCAGCCATCGGCCGCCAGGTCGTGGAACAGCGTTACCTGGCGGCCGTCGGATAAGCGGGTATGGAAATACACCCGCTCTATCTCCTTATCCAGTCCCCGCCACCATTCGTCGTTGATCTTCCACATGTCCTCGATAGCGACGACCTCATTCACCTTGTCTCTCACAGAGACCGACGACGGCATCCCGCGTTCGTCTACATTCACTGTCACCGGAGTCGGGGCATTTAAGGGCTTAATCGCACTAGCGCGTGCCTTCGTTCCGGAATTCGGGACCATGGCTCTAACTCCCTTACCTGATAGACCGGCGGTGTTGTGTCCAGCCGTGCCTCTAGTTGATTCACCACTTCCTGCAACTTCTGATCTCGCCGGACCTCCGCCCACAGGGACTCCTGCCGACCGGCCTCGCCGGTCAGCCCGGAAAGCGTCAGGCGTATGTCCTCTATTGGCCCTGGAAGCGCCGGATCATGCAGTTTTGATTTAATAGAAAACAGGGCCTTTGTCGGTGACCCTGCAGGCTCCTTGAACGCCACACGCATCGTCCACGGCGGTCGACGCAGGACACTCGCCTCCAACTTTGCTTCCCGTGCATACCGGCGTGTGAGTTGTGGGTGGGTGTACGCACGTGACAGGAGGATTTCGATCGCTGGGAGGATCGCCGACATGCTTACCGTGGCGTCGGGGAATTCCAAGTATTCCGAAACTGCTTCTTCCGTCTGATGTGCCACGAGAGGCCGCTGGTCGATGCCGTTCGAGAGGTCTGACATCAGCGCCCCGTCCTTGCCGAATTGCGCTTGCATTGCGCCCGGCGGCAGCGCTGCGATGTCTCCCATTGTGTGCAAGCCGAATCCATGTAGTTGTGTGGTCAGCTTGAAATCCACAGGCAACAGCTCAACCGGAAGCTTCGTGAGGAACCGGCCCGGTTCACCCGTTATCTTGAGTCCGCGCCCCGATGAACTGGCTGATGCTGCAACGTACGCCAGCCACTTGTTTTCGCCAACACCGATGCGGGCGTCGAACTGGCTCACGGCGTTGGAGAGCGCCCGGACTACATGTGCGTCGTCGCCGTATAGCCGGTCGAGACCCCAGATGCCGATGTATGCACGGCCGAGCCCGTAACTATCGGCTCTTTCCGTGTCTGGCTCCACGTCGGGACAGCGCGCCTCAAGCCCGATCAGGACTTCGCCGAATGTGTGCCTATACAGAGGCATATCCGGTTCTAGTAGAAGGACATCCTTACGGACGATAGCCAGCGCCTCGCTGAGCGGCATACCCCTGCTCATCTTTGGGCCAAGCTCGGGCGACCAGTCGAGTACCGACTGCGCACCTTTGCTGGCGATCGAACCGTTTTCGCCAACGATGATCGCTGGACGATTGACCAGTTCTGGCCGCCTGATAAACTCCACCTGCCACATGAAGTTGGGGATGTGGACGCAAGCTATGGCTGCGCGGTTTCTATCAGGGGTTGGTATTAGATCAACCCACCCTGTGCTGTATTCTCCTGCTGTTGTGCTTTCACTCCGCCCCCAGAGTTACTCAGAGCGGGGCACTGATACCGCCGCTAGAGATATATTAGAACGTTTGTTCTAATAATCAATCAGTGTTTGGCAGAGTTTGGCAGAAGAAGGGATTGGTTAGAGGGTCCCGATCGTCCACACCTCTTAGGTGCAAGAATTACTGTTCGCCCTCTGGTGCGATTGGAAAGCCCTAAAAATCCAATCCTATTGTTCTGGTCAGGTATTCCACCATCGGGGATACGCTGTAGCAGGCATCTGTGTAATCGTCTAGGAAATCAGGTGAACATATCTCATCATCTGTAAATGACGCCCAGGCGATAAAATCTTTGCGTTTTATCTCGTCGATTGCCGGGTGCTCAGGGTCGAATCCACGAGGTGCGCGAACCAACGATTCACCGGAAACATCCCATCGGTGTTTAAACTCATCGCGAGAGGTGGCATCACGCCATCCGGATGGGCTTATTGCTATCGCTCCACGCACTTTTGCCAGTTCGTCACGTCCCGGCTTCCAGATTCCCGCCGCCGCTCCAGAACCACCTGGCTTCAGGTGTAAATAGAAACTCGGTGCGTGAGCGTCGCCAGCACGTTCATGCCGAAACTGGATACCGGCGTTAGTTTTGTATGGACTCTTATCCTTCGAAAACCGTACATCACGATGGATGCGGAACATCGATCCTCCAACGAGTCTCGGATCGGCCGTGAATGAAAAACTGATTCCGGATAGGCGCGGCGCAAAGTCTGTGATGAACTTTACGATAGGATCACGCACATCGCGAAGGTATCGCTCGCGTTGGTCCTTGAACCATTCGCGATCATTATTTAGATCTAGCTCACCAAAGAAGTCGAAAAGGCCATGGGTGAAGTGTGGCTCGCCTGACATAAACGCAGTTTAATACGACAGGCGAAAATCCTTTGACAGATGTGAACCGAAGAAACAGTGTTTCGGTCATAAGTTGCAACAACCTCGCCAGTAGATTCAAACCAGTAGATTCAAAACGGTTCAAGCGCGAGACTGCGCCGCGTGTGCCGCAACAGCCGATGGTTGAAACAACGGCTTCTAACAATCGTGCCCAATAAAATTCCAAGGAGCGCCACAATGGCAGTGCCCGGCTGGGGAGACATTTATGACGAACTCGGTGTCACGCCTGTAATTAACGCCATAGGTTCGGTGACGCTACTGGGTGGATCGCAGACATCCCCAACTGTCAGGGACGCAATGGAGCGTGCCAACTCAGCATACGTACCGCTGGCAGAGTTGGAGAACAAGGCCGGAGGTTTGATCGCTGACATGTTAGGCGTCGAGTCCGCCTATATAACCTCGGGCGCAGCATCCGCGCTTGTGCTTTCAACCGCCGCCGCTATGGCGCGAGACAATGATGATTTCGTTGCGCAGCTTCCGGACACGACTGGAATGGCGGACGAAATCCTTATCCAAAAAAAGCAGCGCTATCACTACGATCGCACACTGAACTTCGCCGGTGCGCAGCTGATCGAATACGGCACCGATGAAGGCACGTCTGAGGAAGATCTTGAAGCGTCTATCAACGATAAGACTGCGGCGCTTCACTACGTCGCAAACGAGAAGATAAAAGACCCGTCAGTCCTCACAATCGAACAAGTCATTGCGATCGCTAAAAAACACGACCTCCCCGTGATCGTGGATGCCGCCGGCCAGGTGTACCCGACGGAGAACATGGGTAAGTACGCCAAACTAGGCGCTGATATGGTGGCCTACGGGACCAAGTACATAGGTACACCGCACTCGGCGGGCATGGTCGTCGGCTCAAAGACTTGGATCGACCGTGTCCGTTTGAACAGCTTTATCTCATTTGAAGAGCGGAGGGTCCGCGGAATCGGCCGACCCCAGAAGATCGACCGACAGGAGATTGTCGGCGTGGCCGCAGCTGTGCGTGAGTGGCTGACGATGAACCACGAAGAGCGCATCGCCAAACTGGACGTCAAACTGACACATATCGAGCGCGCCATTACCGGAATTCCCGGAGTAAAGGTAGAGGCGGACCGCGACCCGACCGGCGCATCGGTATTCAACCTTTTCCTGACCATTGACGAGAAGGTTTGTGGCATTTCGGAGGACGAAGTCGTCGCTCGGTTAAAGGACGGAGATCCGCCGATCTGGACCCGCGTGAACCCCTACTTCGGCGGTATGCAGGTGGGCATGGTCGGACTGAACGATGGCGAGGAACAGATCGTGGCGGAACGGCTAGTGGCGGCGTTGAAGGGATAAGGCCAATCCCTTCTCCCATCGGGAGAAGGCGAGAATGAGGGAGAAGTCTCTAACGCGTCGGCAATCTACGTGACCTCTAGAGGCTCTTGCCAGTGTCGAAGCACGGGCGGAGCGAGCGGTGGCGCCCACACGGACTTAATCTAGGTAACTGGGCGCTGCCAGCCACCCAGCAGATCGCGTGTTAGTTGCTCCATGACCCGCGACAGGTTGGCGTAGGTCACTATCCCGACCAGCACGCCTGAATCGTCGACCACAGGTAGTCGGCTGACTCCGCGCTCCGCCATGACGCGCGCTGCGTCCACGGCCTCCATATCAACGCGCCCCGTGTGCACCGGGCTGCTCATGTGTCTGAACACCGGGCAGTCGTGCGGATCGTGGCCTGCCCCAAGACAGCCTGCGATCATGTCCCAGGTCGTTAGGATGCCTTCAACAGCGTCGTCTCGCATCACGACAAGCGACCCGACCGAAAGCTCTCGCATCTGGGCAGCAGCGTTCACAATCGACTGTTCGGAGCCGATCGTATATACCGTGCTGGTCATCAGATCCCTGAGCTTCATCGGCCTTACCTCCTCGTCTATGGCGCCTTCGCACCTGGTGGCCCTACACCCCTATTCTAGTGATTATCAGCGAACGACTTCTTGGCTGGCCTGTTTTGAGGGTCTGATTTCCGCGACAACAAATCCCCTGAAGATCGAAGGGCACCGTTCCTGTAAACCCCGAATACTTGGAATACGTGATGGAGATGCTTCATCCGCTCGTCAATGTAGCTGCATCGTATTAAGGGATACATGGACAATCTCAGGTCGATTTGGTACTTACTAAGGACAACGCGGTATACAGTTACGCCCGCACAATTGAATCAATGAAGCATCGGAATGCCTGGCTGATCGGGGAGATGTACTTTGGATCTCGAACTCAACGGAAAAACTGCGATCGTCACCGGCGGCAGCCGTGGTATTGGTAAGGCCATCGCACGGGAACTGGCGATTGAAGGCGTAGACGTGGTCATCGCTTCACGAGGTAAGGAGGCGCTTGAAGCGACCGCTACCGAACTGGCTGCGGAGACAGGACGGCGCATCATACCGATCACCGTGGATACCGGCGAAGACGATTCAGTGAAGTCGATGGTCGCGCAGGCAAACGAGGCGCTCGGACACATTGACATCCTAGTCAACAACGCGGCCGTCGTCGCAGGTGGTGCGGTTCCTACTCTGGCGGAGACTACGAAGGATCACCTGTGGGCTGACATGAACGTCAAGGTCATGGGCTACCTTCGAGGAGCACAAGCCGTCGCTCCCCTCATGCAGGCGCAGGGCTGGGGCCGCATTATCAACATCTCGGGCATGGCCGCCCGAAACTCGGGCTCGACTATCGGTAGCATGCGCAATGTATCGGTCGTGGCGATGACGAAGAACCTCGCGGATCTACTCGGCCCGGACGGCATCAACGTGACCGTTGTTCACCCCGGCGCCACGAAAACAGAGCGGACCGTTAGCATCGTCGCCGACCGTGCTGCTGTGGAGGGCGTATCGGAGGCGGAGATAGAGGCACAGATGGACAGCATGAATTCGATCAAACACCTGGTCGATGCACGCGAGATCGCATATGTGGTTACGTTCCTGGCTTCGCCGCGATCGATCTCAATAAACGGCGATGTCATCTCAGCGGCTGGCGGCTTGGGCACAGCGATCCATTATTGATCTGAAAGTGAGACCCCACAAATGCGGATCGCTATAGGAGGGGATCACGCCGGATTCCCGATGAAACCTCCGGTGGTGGACCTGCTTCAATCATGGGGCCACGAGGTCGTCGACCACGGAACGAACAGCACAGAGCCGGTCGATTTCCCGGACATAGCGCGGCTCGTCTGCGGCGACGTCAAGTCAGGTAGGGCAGATCGCGGGATCATGGTGTGTGGCACCGGCGTCGGCGCCGCCATCGCAGCCAACAAAATCCCAGGGATACGCGCCTCTCTGAGCCACGATACGTACTCAGCCCACCAGGGCGTCGAACATGACGATGTGAACGTGATCTGCCTCGGGGCTCAGATAATTGGACTGAACCTTGCCGAGGAGATACTCAAAGTGTTCTTGGACGCGAAGTTCAGCACCGATGATCACTTTCGCAGGCGCGTGGAAAAGCTGGGCGAATTAGAACGAGACGCTGCCCGAGAATTGGGTTGATGGGGCTTTAATTCCCAACAGGTAACGTGAGTGAGTAGGCGTTTAGATCGTCAATCTCGTCATTCCCCCCCCGTTGTCCGTCACGTTGTGCGTTATCCCGGATTGCAACACCTCGTCGAGTGTGTTCACACCGCCTTTGTGGGGGCATGGCCTAGTGATCCAGACTCGGCGCGGGATCCAAGGGTCTGAAACGACTGCTCTCCGGCCGCAAACGCACTCGGTTTCGTCTCGTACTAGTAAAACCTCGCCATATGCCAGATTGATCACCCTCAGCGGGCCGCTCATGAACACCGCGACAAATGCCGTTATCCCGTCAGTTACAACGCTATGTCAATACAAATCGGCTCATGACGTTTCTCGTGCAACACGACTGGAAGTTATAGAACGCACCGGAGCTAATTAGTCGTCCTCCAATATTCCCCGCGATATCCATGCCTGCGTTATCCTCCCCGCAGTTTTCCATTCAAACCTCAATCGCCCGTAACCTCAGGAGCTGCCCAGATGCCGTTCGCGAAGATCATCTCCGAGACGACGCCCGAAGGGGTGCTCATCCTCACGATGAACGACCCGGACACCCTCAACGCGCTTGGTGAACCGCTTCAGCCGGAGCTTGAGTCGGAAGTCGATCGGTTCGCCGCAGATGACGATCTTCGAGTTCTGGTCATAACAGGGTCGGGGAGGGCGTTTTCTTCCGGAGCGAATGTCCGTGGTTTCCAACGTCGCATCAACGACGCCGAACTCGCATCCGAAGCAGTTCCGGAATCAAGGGCTACATCCTGGGAAGAATTGGACCCGGATTACACTGCGCGTGAGGCGTTAGGTCAAAAGTCTGGGCCCGCGATCGTGCCAAAGCTTCACAACCTCCACAAGCCATCGTTCGCTGCCGTTAACGGCCACGCATACGGCCTTGGTTGTGGCATAGCGCTTTCTTGCGATATCAGAATCGCCGGCGAGAGCGCGCGATTTAACGAGGCATTTATCCGTAACGGCCTCGTCCCGGCGGATGGCTCGGCATGGCAACTGCCAAAACTAGTCGGCATGGCGAACGCCCTCTGGATGCAGTACTCGGGAGATCCGATCGACGGACAGGAAGCGTATCGAATAGGTCTCGCCAACAAGGTCGTGCCGGACGACAAACTGATGGAGACAACGCTCGAGATGGCCACCAAACTGGCCCGTGGGCCTGTCTACGCAATGGGAATCGTGAAGCAGTTGATCCACCAAGCCTACCAACAGGACCTTGCCGAGCACCTTCCCTTGGCGTCACGTGGACAGGACTTGACCCGCACTACCTTCGACCACAAAGAAGGAGTCGCCGCCTTTTTGGAGAAGCGAAAGCCCGAATTCCGGGGCTACTAAGTAGAGCCATAAAAGGAGGGGTTCGACTTACGGAACGTCTTCCTAGGCCTAACCCTTTCCCGCTGGGAGAGGGAGCTTTCGAGATCGTTACAAGCGCAGGGTGACCCGAGGGAGGATTGAGCAGCATGCCCGGACCTTTGGATGGCGTTCGTGTTTTGGAGTTCTCACAGATCGTAGCGTTGCCCTTCAACGGTGCGATCATGTCCGATCTGGGTGCCGAAGTGATAAAGGTTGAACCGCTCACAGGCGACCCACATCGCAACCGCGGCACCGTCATGCCAAACGAAGGGAAGCGATTTCAGTCGTTGAATCGCGGCAAGAAAAGTGTCGCTGTAAATCTTCGTGATTCGCGCGGACTCGCCTTCATTCACAAGGTTGTTCAGACCGTCGACATCGTGACCATCAACTTCCGCCCCGGTGTATCAAAGCGTCTTGGCATCGATTACGAAACGCTCAAAAATCTCAACCCCGGGCTTATCTACTGCGAGATTACGGGTTTTGGGAATCGGGGTCCTATGGGAGACCGCGGCGGCACAGATATCGTTGCCAACGGCTACAGCGGCCTCATGATGGCCGATCAAAAAGTCGATGAGCACGGCCAGCCTGCCAACATAAGCGCCATCTCACTGGCCGATTATTGCGCCGGATTTTCGGCGACTGTCGGCATTACGTCAGCGTTGTACCACCGGGCGATAACCGGCCAGGGACAAAAGATCGAGACGTCTCTTCTTCAGGCGGCGATAGCGGTGCAGGACACCGTTGTCATGCGGGAGCCGGTGCATGACGCCACACTGCGAGATCCGATGGTGGCGGAGATCTTAGATCTCAGGAAACGGGGAGCCGATTACTCTGAGGTTCAGGATGCTTACCGAAGAGGACGAGGAGCGTCCCGCGTCGCTTCAAGGGCGTACTATTCGACCTACCAAGTGAAGGACGGATCGATGGTGCTCGGCGCGCTGACTCCAGCGAACCGAGCTGCCGCCCGAACTGTTCTCGGGATCGCATATGATCCGAGCGATGAGCCCGATTTTGACGAATCACAACAGCAAAGCATGGACCAAGCGACCGCGCTACATGCCGAGATGCGGTCGACTCTTCGGACTCGCACGCTGGAGGATTGGCTTGAGGCGTTTACGGACGCCGGTGTCCCGGTAGCTCCGGTCAACATGCCCGAGGAAATGTCGGACGACCCACAGGTCGAGGCGATGGGCTTTATGCGGGACCTAGAACACCCACTCTTTGGCCCACAGCGACTGGCAGGCCCTGTGGTTTCAATGTCCGAGACTCCGACCGATATCCGGGGTGTCTCCCCGGGATTGGGTACCGACACAGAGTCCGTGATGCTGGAGGTAGGGATGCTAGAGCGAGATATAGAGGAACTCCGCGAGGACGGCGTAATCCTGTAGGGACCGGCGAGTTGTTCCTGCATCTTCTCCTGATGGAACCTATGTTCTTGTAGCGGAGTACGTTTTTTTTACGACCTGGATTGTCGCTTAGAACGCCGTAGGGGACAGATAGAACATAAACGCAGTGGAACGATCATCGAGAGATTCCGCGCGTGCCGACTTCGAAATGACAGATGATCCCGGCATCAACCCCATAGCTCGCCTTTTAACCATCTCAGAAAACATGGAAGAGGGCCGATGTGAATCAGCCCTCTTCCATGTTTGCTCTAGGAGTGGATTTATACGGCCGCAGCGAACGGCGAGATCTTCTCAAAGTTCCCGCCAACAATCTCCTGCGCGTCAAGTCCCAGCCAGTCTTCCAGCAGGTCCGTGTAAAGACCACGGAAATCAAAGTTGTATTGCAGGTCGCCCTCGATCAATCGGCCAACGTCCAGAGACGGGTATTCGGAGTAATGACCGCCTTTGACGGCATCTCCGATTACGAACGAAACGCCGCCCGAGCCGTGGTCGGTTCCGTTGCCGTTGTCCTTGACTCGACGACCGAACTCGGAGAACACAAGGATTGTGACCTCCGGGCCAAGATCGTGCTCTTCGAGGTCCTGATAGAAGGCGCGCAGTCCTGTAGAAACCTCTTCCCACAGGCCCCTCTGTAACGAGAGTTCATTGGTGTGCGTGTCCCATCCACCGGATGTTGTGTAAAAGACGCGGGTGCCTAGATCTGCAAAGTGAACCTGGGCGACGCCTTTAAGGGCCTTTGCGATCGGGTTGTCGGGGTACTCCACCGTCGACTCGTACATCTTCGGTGCCTGCTTGAGGATGTCGGCGCCTTTTAGTGCGTCCAAACCAGTCTTGCCCAGATAGTCCATCACCATCCCGCTGCCGACACCTGGCGTGTAGATGCGACTGAAAGCGGTCAATGCCTTCTCACGCTGCTCTGCTCCAGACATGCCGGTCAGCAGCCCGTAGTCATCCAGATTGCCGACCGAGGCCACAGGGACGCCTGGTGCCGCTAGAGCGCGTGGGAGGCCGTTGCCAAAGTTAACGGCGGTCACCACGTTTGAGCCAGTAGGGTCCAATTGGCGAACGGCCTGACCAAGCCAGCCCTCATCACCGACTCTGTCTGGAGTCGCGGTGTGCCAGATGTCCATCGATCGAAAGTGTGATCGACTGGGGGTCGGGTAGCCGATGCCGTGAACTATGGCAACACGATCCTGATCGTAAAGCTCTTTGAACGCGCCCATTCCTGGGTTAAGTCCCAGACCATTGTCCAGAGGAATCACGTCTTCCTCGGTGATCCTGACGCCCGACCGCACGTCCTGATACATGGGATCTTCCCACGGAACGACGCAGTTCAGGTAGTCGTTACCACCTGAAAGCTGGACAATTACCAGCACCTTTTCTCTCTGCTCTGCCATCGTTTCCTCCATATGGACCCGTTTGCGTCAGGGTTGTCCCGGCCATCGCTGGCGACCGGATGCCATCGTAGCGCCGTCGTCGTATTAGCGCATTAGTTTTTAGACAGTTTCAAATATCTGGAATCGGTGTCTGGCGGTTTCTAACACGAGTAACCGGTTATCGCCATATGTCGTCACCGCAACCGGTACCCAGAAATAGGGTTCGGTGCGGGCCGAAACTTCGTAAGGCTCATCGACATCCAGTTTGGGGTAGGGGTTGAATGCCTCGCGAGCAATCTTTTCATCGTTGTTGGCGTTGATGTAATCAGCCGCCCACGGAGACAATCCGGCTTCACCGAGAACGATTGTCTGGAAGTTCCAGTCCTTGTCGAAGACCTGCACACGTTGATTCTGCCAGTCGGCCACATAAATAAACCCGTCGTCATCCACGGCGACCGAAGAAGGCCGATTGAACTGACCATCTCCGTCTCCGGACTCTCCGTGCGCATCTATGAACACGCCGTCTGCTTCAAAGCGCTGGATTCTGTCGTTGCGCCAGTCGGCTACGTAGATCGTTCCGTCCGAAACTGTGGTGATGCCCCAGGGGTAGTTGAACTGGCCTTTGGCCGATCCCTCAGAACCAAACGAATCTATATATTCGCCGTCCGCTGTGTACCGCTGGATACGGTGATTCTTGTGATCTACAACAAGCAGATTGTTTTCGGCATCAAATGCCAATCCTGAAGGGCCATCAAATTCGTTCGGCCCGGAGCCGGCGGTTCCCCAGTGGCTCACGTAGTTGTTTTCCGAGTCGAAGATGGTGATCCTCTGCATCTTTTCGTCGGCAAGGAACAGGCGATCAGTGGAGTCGATCGCAATGGCGGTACCCCATTGCATCTCACCGTCGGCGGTTCCGTATCCGGAAAACTCGCCGTGCCAGTTGTGGTCGATGTCTGTGACGCTGATGCCCGTTCCGCTGAGGGACCCTTGTCCGCTGCGACTCAAGACAAAAATAAGCCCATCTTTTCGGACAGCGAAGTCGACAGGAAAGTGGTAACCGCGACCACCCGCGGCAGCGCCGAAGCCGTTGGTGTCTATGTACTTGAGTTGTCTTTGTTTCCGTATTCCAGTCGTCATTGGATTACTCCATGTACCGTTCTTGGCGCACCTGCACACATATCAGGCAAGTTGGTACTCGCGGGTGGAGACGATCAGTTGGAGTAGGGAAGTGATCTTGCCCGCCCCATCCTCGGTCGACGGATCGACATCACCTTGCTCACGCACAAAGGCCACGAGGCCATTGAGTGTGCCGTCTTCCACGCGCAGACGCCCCACAAGCCCAAGACAATCTTCCACCAGTGCTTCGGGTTCAACATTTCCTGACGGATGTCGGTCCCTTATCCGGCTGATTATGGCTTTAACACCTCTCTTGTTGGGCTTGCCGATGGTATCGCTGGCGAAATTAATCCGCTGGACCATTGAGCCGGTGCTAATCCAATCATCTCCGCCCATCCATCCCTCAACACTTGTCGGGCCAAGAAGCTGCTGTCCCATGTAGTTGCAGGCAGCGGTGGCCTTGTAAACGTCATCTGTCGGCCAGTCAAAGTCACCGGCCAGGCGCAGAGTGCCAACTACGACCTCTGCCGGGCTCTTGATTCTTGCGAACCGTTTAACTTCTGACTTGAAAATGTCTGACTCAAACATCGCTCGGAGCATGGCCCCGATGCTGTAGTCGTTGGCGAAGTAAGCGTCCACCATCAATTGAATGGCCTCTGGATCCTTGGGCCCTTCGAACGGCCACTGCGGAACGGGAAGTTCGTCGGCCACAAAGTGGTGATACAGGTGGCGAGCGATGAACTGTGGAGTCGCCGGGTTCTTGCAGATGATGTCAATGACATCTTCACCCGTGAAGTTTCCGGTCTCGCCAAGGAACGTCTTCTCGCCGTCGTCGTGATCCGACTCGTCGTACTCAAACTGCCATGCAATGTAGCCGTACGGCCTGAGCGTGTTGTTTCGCATCTTTGTCGACATGTACGGCATGTTGGCGATCGTCCAACCTGTGAACGCCCGGGCACACTCTTTGACGTCTTCTTCTGTGTAGTTGCCCACGCCCATAGCGAACAACTCGAGAATTTCACGGCCGTAGTTCTCGTTGATGTTGTCCTTGTGATTGTCCTGGTTATCCAGCCACAGGATCATCGCCGGGTCTTTGGATAGCTGTACGAGAAGTTCACGGAAGCTGCCGAGGCCGTACTTACGGAACATGTCTATCTGGCTGATCATGACCTTGCCCTGGATCACCTTCGTCTGTCCCGTGGCAAACACACGGTGCCAGAACAGGGCGATCTTCTCTTCGAATGGCGTCTTGGTGGTCACCAGTCGGTACATCCAGAACGAGCCGGATGACGGCGGAATGCGCAGGTCGTTATGGTCTGCGTGATACCGGCGAATCAGGTCCACAGGCAACGGATCTGCGTCACCCGGGTTGAACAGCTGATCAAGCGTTCCTTCGTAGCCGAGCTCGCCCGCTTCCTCAAGTTCTCCAGGGGTCGGCCCGAACCCTGTCCGGCGCAGCAAATGCGCGATTAGGTCAAGTTCGGTTCCGATATTCGTAGCGGTAGCCATGTAACAGCCTCCAGATATTGTCCTGAATTGTACCGTGAACGCGATAACCTTCAAACCATCGCCACACAATCAATTCAACTGTGCATGTCCGTGCTTACGAAATCAGTCGCTCGGACTAGACCTTCTCGTACACTTGGAATCGGTGTCTGCCGGTCTCTAGGACCAAGATCCGGGTGTTGTCGTACAAAGCGATCGATACCGGGTCCCAAAAATAGGGCTCCGTCCGGGCCGAAACTTCGTGGGGATCGTCCACATCAAGTTCCGGATAAGGGTTGAAGGTAGACCTAGCTTCTTTTTCGTCAGCGTTGGCGTCTATGTACTCGGCCGCCCACACAGACAGTTCGCCGGCACCACGGATACTCGTCTGGAAGTTCCAGTCTTTATCGAAAACCTGGACACGCTGATTGGCCCAGTCGGCTACGAAAATGTTTCCGTCTTCGTCAACGGCAGTATTGGAAGGTCGGTTGAACTGGCCTTCGCCGTCACCCGACGTACCGTGGGCGTCGATGAATTTACCTTCGTGAGTGAACCGCTGGATGCGATCATTGCGCCAGTCTGCGACATAAATCACACCGTCCGGCGCAACCGTGACGCCCCAAGGGAAGCTGAACTCTCCATTTCCATCACCGGGGGAACCGAACGAATTCAGATACTTACCGTCCGGCGTGTAGCGTTGGATGCGCTGATTCTTGTCATCCACCACGAGAAGGTTTCCGTCACGGTCAAAAGCTATACCAGACGGTCCGTCGAATTCGCCCTTGCCGGACCCCTCGGTCCCCCAGTGAGATTCGTAGTTGTGGTCGGCATCGAAGATGGTGATGCGGTGAAGCACTTCGTCGGCCATGAACAGCCGGTCGCTGGCGTCGAAAGCGATCGCCGTCGCAGAGATGAACTGCCCGGGCGCGGTCCCGCGCCTGGAGATCTCTTCGAACCAGTTGTGGTCGATATCCGTGATTTTGATGCCGTTGCCGCCCTGAACCGCGTCGCCGCGGCTCAAGACATATATCCGGCCGTCACTTCGCACCGCGAGATCCACAGGAAGGTAGTAGCCGCGCCCGCCTTGTGCAGCGCCGAATCCGTTTGTGTCGCGGTACTCGAGGCCAAGCCTGGGCCCAGTTTCGGTTGCCATAATTCAACTGCTCCGTAACGATCCTGACTGCCTCTGGCTGTTATGAGGAATCGGATTCAGGATTAGACCAACTGGTACTCGCGGGTCGACACTATCAACTGAAGGACCGAAACGATCTTGTCCACTCCATCATTGGTGCGGGGGTCTATATCGCCCTGTTCCGTTGCGTACGTGACGATCCCTTCCTTAGTTTCATTTTCTAGCCTGAGTGAACCGACAAGTTCCAGACAATCATCCACGAGGGCTTTAGGTGCTACGAGTCCTCGAGGGTGACGGTCAGAAATCTGATCGAGGATCGATTTAATGCCCTTTTTGGTGGGATCACCGACCGTGGCGCTTGCGAAGTTGATCCGTTGCACCATTGAACCGGTGCTTATCCAGTCATCGCCGCCCATCCAACCCTCGACGCTTACAGGTGCCAACAATGCTTGGCCCATAAAGCCGCAGGCGGCGGTCGCTTTGAAGATATCTGCGGTCGGCCAGTCAAAGCCGCCGGCGAGTCGTAATGTTCCGACCACAAGCTCGACAGGGCTTTTGATGCGGGCGTACTGAGTGGCCTCTGACTTGAACATCTCGGACTCGAACACCGCTCGCAACATGGCGCCGATGCTGTAGTCGTTGGCGAAGTAGGCGTCGACCATAAGTTCGATCGCTTCAGGATCCTTCGGACCCTCGAACGGCCACTGAGGCACGGGGAGCTCGTCGGCGATGAAGTGGTGGTATAGGTGGCGTGCTATGAACCGTGCGGTGGCCGGGTTCTTACAGATGATGTCGATGATGTCATCGCCGTTGAAGTTGCCAGTCTCACCCAAAAACGTCTTCTCACCCTCATCATGATCTTCAGGGTCGAATTTATACTGCCAGGCGACGTATCCGTACGGGCGCAACGTGTTGTTGCGCATCCTGATCGACATGTACGGCATGTTCGCGATCGTCCAACCGGTAAAAGCTCGCGAGCATTCTTTAATGTCTTCCTCCGAATAGTTGCCGACGCCCATGGCGAACAACTCGAGGATTTCTCGTCCGTAGTTCTCGTTAATGTTGTCCTTGTGGTTGTCCTGGTTGTCCAGCCACAAAATCATCGCCGGGTTCTGGGAGAGCTGGACGAGCAGGTCTCGGAAACTGCCGAGACCAAACTGCCTGAACATCTCGATTTGGGTGAGCATTACTTTGCCCTGAATCAACTTGGTCTGACCCGTGGCAAAGATGCGATGCCAGAACAGCGCGATTTTTTCTTCAAACGGCGTCTTCGTAGTCGACATCCGGTACATCCATACCGATCCCGATGACGGAGCGATCTGTGTAATCGACTGGTCGGGATGGTACCTACGGATGATGTCCGAAGGCATCGACTCTGGGTCGCCCGGGTTGAAGAGAAGGTCGAGCGTCCCCTGGTAACCGAGATCGCCGGCAGCCTGAAGCTCTTCCCACGTTGCGCCAAACCCTGCGCGTCGCAACAGATGGGCAATGAGCTCGGTGTCGGTTCCGGATTTTGCGGCGGTAGTCAAGATCAACGTCTCCCGGGCTTCACCCAAATGAGTTAATGAGTTGGGCGGATTGTAACGGTTGGTTGGGAAGCTTCAAACTCGTGTCACTTTCGATGGGTATCGGACCAAATGGTCAAGTTATTAGGGACCCGTTCCGTTGCTCGAGTCAGATCTCAAGGTCGGATCGTAATCGGCGACCAGATCGGCTAGCTTCCGGCGGTGATATTTGGGGTCACCAAGTGAGTGGTAAAGAGAACGCGAAAGCTGTGTAAAAAGTGATAGGCCGTACTCCCGCATGACGCCCACCCCGGCGTGTACTTCATGCGCGTAGTTGGTCGCCTGAACGAACCCCTCGCTAGTGACAGCCTTAGCGAGATGCACCGAGATTTCCTGATCTGGCCTGTGTGCGTCGATTTTCCACAAAGCCTCGTAGGTGGTCCAGCGCGCTGAGTCAAGGTGGTTTACAAGTTGCACGATGTGGTTCTGGACGTGCTGAAATCGACCGATTAGCTGTCCGAACTGAACTCGCTCACGGCTGTACTCAACAGACATGTCGTAAACAGCCTGGGAACCGCCAACTTTGAACGCGCAAAGGATCGGTGTGGAGTGCCGCAGAGCCGCCTCGAAACCGCTCAACGCCGAGGCCGATCCTCCAAGCAGTGCGTCACCCGGGACGTCGACGTTATCGAAGGTCACTTCGCACTCTGTGGTGAGGAAGCCTTCAATCCTCCGAATCGATACACCAGGAAGCGCCGTATCCACCATCAGGAAACCTATATCGGCGGGATTGTCGCCGGTACGCACCGCCGTGATTAGGTAGTCTGCCGTGATGGCGTCGTACACAAAGAGCTTGGTACCGTTCAACCCGTAACTATTCCCACGACGCTCGATCTTGAGCTGAATCCCGTCAACTCCCCACGCCCAGTCCGGCTCTGTAATAGCGAGCGCAACTACACTCTGGCCGCTGGCGATCTTCGGAAGATATTCCGCCCTCTGGGGCGGGTCGCCGAGCGCTAGCAATGTGTGCGCTGCCAGTACGCCGGACGAGAAGAATGGACCCGGGACCGGCCCATATCCAAGGGCCTCGTACACGACCGCTGTATCGGTGAGGCTGCTACCGCTCCCGCCGTACTCCTCCGGGATCACCATGCCAAGCCAGCCGATTTCGGCGGCCTTACTCCACGTGTCCCGTGAGTAACCTTCATCAGTCTCTACGAGCTCGATGATTGCCTCACGAGGGGATTCGTGGGCGATGAAGTCCTCGACTCCGGACTTCAGTAGCTGCTGCGTTTCTGTGAGGGAAAGATCCATGAATGTTTAAACTGGCTTTCTTCAGGAGTTTTTAGGCTGGGCGAAGTATCGAAAATAAGATGGCATATGCCCACTTATTCAGCTGTTTTGCCTGCCTTCTCCCGGACCTTCCTGCCGATGCCGATACGGCGAGCCATGATCACCTTCTGGATGTCGGCGGTCGCTCCAGGGTGAAGGTCGACGATGCTGGATTTCATGAAAGAGTCCAACTGCCCGCCAGACGTGTCCCATCGAGGATCGTTCGTCAGGGCATAAGGGCCGACCAGCTCCATGATTGACTCCGCAGTCGCCAGGTGGGCCATCTTCCGGAAGTAAGAAGCTTGCGGGCCCTCGTACGTCATCTCGATATGTGAACGGTTCATCCAAAAGTTCCGGAGATCGAACAGTCTGGCGACCTCCGTCCTGATGAACACATCGGCAAGCCGGTCCCGGACGTCGCTGTCCTCGAGAATCGGGCTCCCACCCTTCTTGAGGCCCATAGCGCGCTGTCGAGCACGGTCAAACCATCGGTTACGCCCAATGCGGCCGCCGGAGCCGTGTTCAAGCTCTAGGTGAGTGGTGGCGACCTTCCAACCGTTGTTCACGCCGCCGACAAGGTTTGATGCAGGAACCCGCACGTTGTCAAAGAAAATCGTGTTCTTATGCCCGCGTCCCGGTCCACCGCCTTCGTCGCCCATCAACTCCATAGGCGTAATGGTGATACCAGGGGAATCCGCCGGTATCAGGAACCAACTCAGGTTCTCATGGCGCTTACCGTCGGGGTCGGTACGGGTGATGGTCCAGAGATAGTCAGCACCGTGGGTGCCGCCGACATAGATCTTCTGGCCGTTCACTATGTAGTCGTCGCCATCCTGAACGGCCTCGGTTTGCGTTCCTGCTAGGTCGGAACCAGCCTCTGGCCCTGTGAGCAACTGCCATGTAACGACCTCGCCCGTGAAGATAGGCGGCAGCATCCGGGTCTTCTGCTCGTCTGTGCCCCAGACAAGGATCGATGCCCCTCCAAGAGTTCCACCTGTGTCGTAATAGGGCGGAATTCCAAGATCGTACGCGTCGATCTCTTCGCCGATCACGATGGCGTTGTCGACCGACAGACCGCCTCCTCCGTACTCCACTGGTGCGGTCGGCCTTAACCAGCCAAGCTTGCCCAACTGACGACCGAACTCGCGGTACTTCGGGTAGTTCTCGTCAGAGTCGGAATCTCCCTCGATCACAGGAACATGTTCTGCTAGCCATGAACGGACCTCCTCACGAAAGGCTTCCTGTTCAACCGTGTAGGCGGGCTCGAAATCCAAAATTTACTCTCCGCTACTCTCAAAGGCGTACGGGCATGTCCCAAACAAGACCCAAGCGGGAGTGTACAGCAGGCTCCGAGACAAATATGTCTGAGTTCTATTCGGAATCAAGGCCGTCTATTAATGTCGAGAGTTCTAGTGTTGTCGTTAGCCTATTTACCGTTTTTGATGAAGTCGGCGACCCGTTCTCCGATCATGATGATCGTGGCATTCGTGTTGGCGCGGATGCAGTCCGGCATTACCGAGCCATCTGCCAAGCGAAGGCCCTCAACGCCTCGTACACGGCAGTACTGGTCCAAAACCGCCATTTCGTCTGAAGATGGCCCCATCTTCGCTGTCCCCGAGATATGGTGCATCGTCTCTACGTTGCGCATCATCCACGCATCTAACGTTTCATCCGTCACGACATCGGCTGGCGCCGGATCTATAAGGGCGCCGATGATCGGTTCGAAAGCTTTGTGTTCCGAAAGGCGAAGATTCAGCCGCACTCCATCACGCAAACGTTTTATGTCGGACGGATCGTCCAAGAAGTTGTAGTTGAGGGATGGTTGGACAGACACATCGGGAGAAGTAAGCCGTAGTTCTCCCGAAGATTTCGCTAGATAAAGCCCGGCGCTCATCACAATGAGCCTTTCTGGAGAGTTCCAGCGCATGACCGTAATCATGTCGTTGCGTTGGTTCGAGTCCGTCGCCGTGTACCGGAGAGCGACTTTCTGGGGTCCGATATCGGCGCCGGGCATCTGAAAGTCATCTTTCGCGTTCCAGCGCGTGTGGACCGTGACGTGATCGCGTAGGTTCTGCCCCACCCCGGGGGAGTCCAGGACAACCGGTATGTCAAACTCTCGAAGGTGTGCCGCAGGTCCGATGCCAGATAACATCAGCAATTGAGGGCTAGCAATTGGGCCAGTGGACAAAATTATCTCGTTGCCTGTAACGGTGAAGGTCTCCCCTCCGGATTCCACCACTACCCCGGATGCTCGGTGGCCGTCGAAAACAACCTTATGAGCCGTACAGTTTGGTCTTATGGTGAGGTTGATGCGGTGCCGCGCCTGCGACAGGTAACCAATGCTGGTGCTCCACCGGATGTCATTTGGATTGTTCAAGGGTAGGGGGCCGATGCCGGTGGAATCCGGATCGTTGTGATCTGGGCTATCGGCAAAACCAGCGTCCCGGCAAGCGTCAGTGAATGCCGCCTGGTCATTCATCAATTCATCCGGCATGAAGCGACGAACCATGATCGGCCCGTCGTTGCCGTGATAGTCGCCGGAATAGTTAGTGTCGGTCTCTATCTTGTTCAAGTACGGGAACACCTTCTCGTACGCCCACTGTTCGTTGCCCCGTGATGCCCAGCCGTCGAAATCTTCAGGCAGGCCACGCAGAAAAACGGATCCGTTGATGGCACTCGTTCCTCCAGTGACGCGTCCCCGTGGGACACGCATGGGAGGGGATGTGGCTGTCGCGGTGCCGGTGAACTGCCAGTCGTGGTCTCCGCCTACGGCAGAGTTGAGGCCGATTCCAAGGTCTGTCCCGGTGCCGTGATTGAATTTGACGTCATCTGGAAGTGAGTCGATGTTCGGGTAATCCGGCCCGGCTTCCAGTAGCAAAACGCTAAGGTTTGGGTCTTCTGAAAGTCTTGTCGCAACGGTCGCTCCGCCGGAGCCAGATCCAACAACTATGACGTCGTAATTCACGCCGGTTCTCCCTGATCAAACTCTGGATAACTCGACCAAATAATCTCTACGCCGAGTAGGAAATAAAGCGGGGATATGAGCATGCAGCGAACAAGGATAGTCGGTATCGTGGGCGTATGTAGGGACGAGGGAAATTCGAACTAGCGAAGGGCATTGATCGTCTCTATGCCTCATGTTCTAACAGTCTCCCTTGATAAAATCAGCTACGCGCTCGCCGATCATGATGACCGTGGCGTTTGTATTTGCTCGCACGCAGTCAGGCATCACGGATGCGTCGGCTACTCGAAGTCCGTTGACGCCCTTAACACGGCAGTATTGGTCAACTACGGCTAACTTGTCGGAATCCGGGCCCATTTTTAACGTGCCAGTGATGTGGTGCATCGTCGTAACGTTTCGTCTTATCCATGCATCTAGCGCCTTGTCAGTCGTGATGTCGCCGACAGCGGGGTCCAGCAACGGGCCGAGGATAGAGGCGAATGATTTATGTCGCGCGAGACGAATATTAAGTAGCACGCCAGCGCGTAAGCGCTCGATGTCGGATTGATGAGCTAGGTAGTTGTAGTCGAGAAATGGGTGAACGGATACGTCTTGGGAAGTCAGACGCAATTCACCGCTAGAACGTGCCATGTATAAGCCTGCGCTCATCATCACGATTTGTTCTGGCGATTTCCAACGGATCATCGTGAGCATGTCGTTGCGGAGACTCGAGCCTTCCGCTGTGTAGCGAAGAGCTACATTTTGTGGGCCCTGGTCACCCACAGGCATCGGCAAACTTTCTTTGGCCCGCCATTTCTGATGCACCGTTGCGTGATCGCGAAGATTTTGTCCGACGCCCGGCGAATCGACCAAGACAGGGATTCCAAACGCTGTGAGATGTGTAGCCGGGCCTATGCCGGACACCATCAACAGCTGAGCGCTGGATATTGTTCCCGCGCACAGGATGATTTCATCTCCCGAAACGGTAAATGTCTCTCCCAAAGATTTCACGATAACGCCGGTTGTTCTGTGCCCATCGAAAATAAGATTCTGTGCCGTGCAATTAGCCCTGATCGTGAGATTCAGGCGGGGCCTGGCTTCCGACAGGTAAGCGATGCTGGTGCTCCATCGGATTAAATCTGGATTGTTATGTGGCGATGGTCCGACTCCGGTGGAGTCAGGCAGGTTGTGGTCAAGACTGTCCGGGAAGCCCGCGTCTAGACACGCGTCATACAAAGCAATTTGTTCAGCCATGAGCTCATCGCGCATGAATCTTCGTACGATTACAGGACCATCTGAACCATGAAAATCACCTGAATAATCGGTGTCGGTTTCTATCTTGTTGAAGTAGGGGAACACCTTGTTGTGCGACCACTCGTCATTGCCCCATGAAGCCCAGTCGTCGAAATCTTCAGGCAAACCTCGCAAGAAGACAGAACCATTAATTGCACTGGTTCCACCTGTGACCTTGCCTCGAGGTACTGGCATGGGCGGTGCTTCGGCGGTGGCGTTCCCGGTGTACTGCCAGTCATGTTCCCCGCCAACAGCCAGGTCTGTACCGGTCCCATGATTGAACTTGAGATCAAACGGAAGGGTGTCTATATCCGGATAGTCGGGCCCAGCTTCCAGAAGTAGAACGCTGCGACTCGGGTCCTCCGATAACCTTGCAGCGACGGTTGCCCCGCCGGATCCAGCTCCGACAACAATGACGTCGTACTTCAAATTAAATCCCCCTGCTCAACCTCTAGATACCATGAGGGAAAGGTTGCTGAACCGTTGGGTAGGCGATGCGATATGAACACTTAGTGAATAACCGATCACACCGGTTAATTCGGGGCTGTATCCCCTACGACACGCACTCGCACCCGAAGTGCGTCGCCCGGTACGTATGAAAGTGGCAAATCTTCCACCTCCACGACGGATAGTGTTTCTGAATCGGCACCCGCAAGGACGGTACGTTTTTTGGCTAATTCCGTGGCCGCCTCGATAGATGCCGTTCGACCCATCTCGGTAAAGACCTGATCTACTTCGCCACTTACCTGGGCGATTGCAGCCCCAACCGCGTTAGCGACCCCACGATGTTCGACCTGAATCACTTCGGAAATCCCAGATAGTTGGGCCGGAACTAGAAATGCGCCTCCCCCGACCGCGATCAGTGGAACCGGGTTGGCATCGACCTTCATCCTGTCAACGGCTTCATCGACCATCTCAGCTATTCGGCTCATGGCGGCGTCCTGCACCGATGGTTCTAGAGATTCCACGGCAGTAGTATCGCCAAGTTTGATTAAACCAGCCGCTGAGGCAACGTCTGTGGCAGTCAAGGTATCGCCACCAAACACAAGCGCTTCTGTGGTGATCCGATGTCCGACGCTGACCGGCCCAATGGAAGAACCACCTGCTTGCACGACAGAACCTCCTCCGAGTCCCACTGAAAGCAGGTCTGGCATTCGGAAAAGCGTGCGGACTCCACCGATTTCGACTACGTTATTGGCCTCACGGGGGAAACCTGCTTGTAGCACCCCTACGTCTGTGGTGGTGCCACCCACATCGATAACAATTCCGTCGTTGAGCCCCGTCAAAAAGGCGGCTCCCCGCATACTGTTCGTCGGTCCCGATGCGAAGCTGTAAATAGGGAACTCTGCGGCGAATTCGGCCCGCATCACGGTGCCATCGTTTTGTGTCATATAGAGCGGTGCTTGTATGCCACTTTGGCCAAGCGCCCTAGTGAAAGCGCGAGTGGTTTTACGGGCAAGATCGATGATGCAGGCATTCAGGAGTGTGGCGTTCTCACGCTCCAACAGGCCAATGCGTCCTAGATCGTGAGAGAGAGTGATGTCCACTCCTGGGCATTCCTGTCGGACTATCTCGCCTGCAGCCTCTTCACACTCCGCGGTTAATGGCGAAAAGACGCTCGCTATTCCGACAGACGTGATACCTGACTCAGCGATCTCCCGTGCCGCTTTTCGCATTTCCTCGACATCGAAATCGACAATAGGGCGCCCATCATATTCGTGTCCACCTTTGATCATGAAAACGCGTCCACGAACGATCCTCGCAAGATCATCGGGCCAGTCCACAAATGGCGGAAGAGATGCACTTGCAGGAAGACCGATACGTACGGCGGCGACAGGTTTTAGATCGCGCCGTTGTATCACGGCGTTGGTGAAATGCGTGGTTCCGATCATCACGGCATCGATTCGCCCGGGACCTTCATCCATCCCCGACACAAGATCCTTCAAAGCATTCAAAATGCCGCCGGTGACATCCTCTGTGGTTGGCGTTTTGACCCCGGCAACCACAGAGTCATCTTGGATCAAGACAGCGTCCGTGTTAGTTCCCCCGACATCTATTCCGATACGCCTCATGTTTGAGCTCCATCAACGAACACAGACCTGAACTCCATATCGTATCCGAACGCCCGCGGCCCAACGTTTTGAAGGCCACGCTCGGAAGTCAATATCGACGCCGCGGGCAGGGCTATCACGGAGACGCGCTGACCGTAGCGAAGTGTCTCGGTGCCGATCGCCTCGCCGGATAGCGTGTCCATTACACAGATAATCTCCGGCACCGTGGCCGCTGGTTTACCATCCAAGAGTCCGATGGTGAATTCGTTCTGGAATTCCAACCGAAACTCGTGGCCGGCGTTTTCATCAAGCCCGTCGATCGCGGCCGAGCCGCGCAGGAATCCCTCGGTCGCCCGTCTGTCTATATCCGTGATCTTCCCGCGGAACAACAGTATTCCGCCTTCTTGATCCAGTGCCGCCGCCACCGGGTCTTCATGCGCGGCACGGGCGGCCTCGACGGCGTGACCGAGTTCGATGGCCCTTGTTGTGGTGTAGAGAATGCCCCAGTCCTTGACTTCTTTGCCGGAACGGGGCGCTTTGCATGTAGAGGCCACCGAACCCACTTCGGTACAGATCTTCCGACTGATCCGCTCCATCCACTTCCAGCTCGCGGCTCGGGCGACGATCGTCTCGTTATCCCGGATGTCGGCCAGGCAGAGCGGGAACATCTGGAGATCTCCAATGGCAAAACTTGTCATTTGAGCTTCGGGGAACGCACGGCCCATCGAGTCAGCATCGACCACCGGAAGCCCGGTCACGGCCGCCACCATAAGGGGCTGCAGGGCGTTGCCGCCGCCGATTTCCAGAGACATGACGGCATTAAATTTGCGTCCGAGGTACTCCTCCATCATCCGGACGGGTTTGGCGGCGAAATCAGGATCCCGCAAGCGCTCTTGCCCAACCAGAGGCGCTCCCATGCTGGAAACGACCGCTACGAGATCGTCATCGCCCAACGTCATCGGGTCGATCAGTGTGACCCGCTTGTTCGCCTTGTACATCTCCCGCATGTTCAGATACGAGTAGTAAGGGCTTCCGCCGCCGCCTGCGCCAAGGATCCAAGCTCCGGTGGAGAGAGCGGTCAGTTCGGCGGTCTCAATCTCTCTGGAATCAACCATTCGACTCTGACTCGTTTCGTTTTGATGCTTGAAGCGCCTCGTAGTTGTCGAACGCCCGCTGGACCATCGGCCGTCGTCTTCCTTCTGGCTGCTGCAGAGCGTATCCCGGGTCGCTTTCACCAAGCGAACTCAGGTTGAAGAGTGGGAAGGCGCCCTGAATATGCTGGGTGAAACCCTGGGCGTCTTGCATCTGGTTGATCGCAAGTTTGATCATCCGCAACTGGAACGGATCGTTCGCCGCCACGCGCGCTGCGTATGCCATCGACTCTTCTTCAAGTTTCTCCTTCGGAAACACCCGGTTCACGTAGCCAAGATCCAGCGCCTCCTGAGCGTCCACGAACCGACTCTCAAACAGGATCTCTCGGGCCTTACGGTGATGCATTTCCCAAGGCACCGAGAAGTACTGGAAATTGGCCGGGAGGAACATGGCGTCTTCAGCGGCGAACACCACGTCCATCGCTGACGAGATGATCCATCCAGCGAAGATACAGTAACCCTGAACGGCGGCGATGGTGGGCTTGGGAAGATTGCGCCAGCGTAAGGATTTATCGATGTTTTGGTCAAACCCTCGCCTGTACTTGCCTCGGAGTCCCTCCTCGATGGGACGCAGTTCACGGTCTGCCATCTCTTCCGGTGTTCCCAGATCGTGGCCTGCCGAGAAGTGGTCGCCTCCGCCCGCAAGGACTATCGCCCCGATACTGTCGTCCTCGCCCGCATACGCGAAAGCGTGGTCCAGCTCTTCCAGCAGGATGCGGCTCTGGGCGTTACGGTACCTCGGCCGATTGAGAACGATCCGAGCAACCCGCCCGTGCTGCTCGTAAATGATCTGTTTGTAGTCGCTGGGTGGCATGAATGTGCTCCCGCACTTATTGATTAACTTTGTTTAAGAAGGCCCTGCGCCGGTGATGCCGCGATTAACTAGATCCGCGTATTCGTCTTCTTTGAGGCCAAGCAGTCGTTCAAGCACTTCCTGCGTGTGTTGACCTTGCAGGGGGGCGTGACGGCTCACCATCACCGGAGTGCCGGAGAACTGCACCGGTATCCCTGAATGCGGGTGAGTCCCGGCTTCCGGGTGATCGATTTCTACGATGAAGCCGCGCTCGCGGAGTGTCTCGTCATCGGCAACCTCATGGGCGTCCAGCACCGGCGCCGCGATTACACCCGCGTTCGATAAGCGCCCCGCAAGGTCGTCACGTTTGTGGCCGCCAACCCATGCTGTGATCTCAGCATCAAGCGCGTCCTCATTCGCTTTTCTGGCGGCGTTGTTCGAGAACCGGATGTCTTCGAGCCAACCGTTCCCACCGGCGACCTCACACAGAGTCATCCACTGACTCTCCGTCTCGGCGGCCAGTGCGAGCCACTTATCGTCGGCCGTTGCATATATGCCGTGCGGGGCGAATGTCATATGCCGATTGCCGCGCCGACCACGGACATTTCCGGTCATACGCTCCTCAAGGAGTGCATCGCCGATGAATGCCAGGCTGGATTCCTGCATCGATAGGTCGACGTACTGGCCCTCGCCGGTCATCTCGCGGTGCATCAACGCGGTCACGATTCCGGCGAATCCGTTCAACCCGGCTGCGGCGTCCGGGTACATCTGCCCGGAGTTGAGCGGAGGGCCGTCTTCGTAGCCAAGTAAGGACGACATCCCAGAAATCGGTTCGATGGTGCCTCCGATTCCGGGGACATCCCGCCATGGCCCGTTATTTCCGAAAGCCGAGAGGCTGCATACGATGATGTCCGACTTGATGTGGCGCAGCGCTTCGTATTCGATCCCCAGATTGCTGAGCACGCGCGGCGCAAAATTCTCGGCCACGAAATCGGCCAGCAGGACGAGGCGTTTAAAAAGATCTACGCCCTCCGGGTCTGTCAGATCCAACGTGATGCACTGTTTGCTTAGATTGACGGAGTTGTAGAGTGGATTGACGTTCCATGGATGCTGGTCTGCAGCGGCTCCGGGAGCATCCGCCACAGTGTCTGGTATCGGCCGATCGTAGGAGCCGCGCCATGAATCCGGCCGGCCGTGAAACTCCACCTGGATTATCTCTGCCCCGAGCATTCCCAGAAGTTGTGTCGCGTAAGAGCCGGCCCAAGCCTGAGTTAGAACGATGCCCCGATATCCTGTCAGGGGACCAGTCATCGAGCCACCCTAGATGCGAGAAGAGCATCTATAGCGGACTCATCAAGACCGGCGAAATCGCGCAACACCTCTGCTGTGTGCTCCCCCGGACCCGGTGCCCCCTGATTTAGATGCGCCGGCGTTGCGCTCATCTGGAATGCCGGGCCGGGGTGCTGTGGGCCACTGTTTTCCGGGGCGCGAAAGAACCCTCGTTCCTTCAGGTGCACGTTTTCAGACAACTCGTCGGTTTCGAGCACCGGTCCGGCGATCACACGCAATGCTGCCAGAGTGTCGAATAGGTCCATCTTGTTCCACTGCGCAAGCTTTTCCTGGGCACGGTCCACGTACTCGTCGGCATGCTCCTTCCTGTACCAACTCGTGCCCCAGCGCGGGTCATTTGCCAGGTCGTCCAATCCGAGGACGTTCATAGCGTCACGCCAGAAATGCGGACGACTGATGGTGAGGGCGAAGTGGCCGTCTTTGACCGGCACTGGACCAGTGGACATATCCACTTTCGTCTTCCTGGGTTGTGGCTCACGCTGATATTGGCTGGTCAGTAGGGCAGGACCAAATGTTGAAGTCATCACCTCAAGCTCAGACACATCAATGAACTGTCCAAGCAAGGGGTTTTGATTGCAACTTGCGAGAAGAGCGCTCACGATCGAGGCGTATGCAACCGTTCCGGCGCAGTAGGACGACTGAAGCCCGCTCGGCTTTAGTGGGGGCCTACCCGCAAGCCCGTTGATCGAAGCCCAACCGGACAGGGCTGCGGTGGTGAGATCGTTGCCGGGGTGTTTGGATCGCGCTCCGGTTGATCCATGCGGCGTGATCGAACAAATGACTATTCCTGGATTCAATTTCAGTAGAGAGTTGAAGTCGAGTCCACAGGTTTCCATCTCGGCCTGCGTCCCGGAGCATACCAACACGTCGGCACTCGCCACGGCCGCCCGAACCGCCGAGATGCCATCTGATGATTTGAACTCTAGGATGGCCGAACGCCGATCGGCAAGGACGTACTCGGCGATCACGCTGTTCCCGGTGTCGTCGAACGGCCCGAGACGCCGCACAGGATGGCCGTCAGCATCCTCGAAGAGCGCCACGTCCGCTCCGAAATCGGCCAGCATTCGGGCGCACCATGCGGCAGATACGGAAGTCGAAAGGTCGACCACCCGTATTCCGTGCAATGCCGAGTTCGTAATCATCGGGCCTTCCGGGCCGTATGCCAGTGCGTTTCTAAACCTACCAGTTCGGATAAGCGTGCCGGGATATGACCGACATTCCGGCGTCTACAGACAGCACGTGTCCCGTTATCCAGCGGGCATCGTCGCTCGCCAGGAACAGGGCGGCGTTACCTACGTCCCACGCCGTGCCTTCGGTCCCGAGCATCGTGGAGTTTCGTCGATGCTGTCGCATATCTGAGTCCAATCGGTACTCAACCATTGGCGTGAAAACGACTCCAGGCGCAACGCAGTTGACCCGTATTCCCTCTCGCCCATGATCGCCTGCCATGGCAATAGTCAGTCCGATAACCGCCGCTTTTGAGGTCGTATAAGCGGCGTCTCCGATAGCCTCGATACCGGCCCCAGAGGAAATGTTCACGATCGACCCGCCGCCGGTCTCGATCATGCGCGGGATGGCGTGCCGGGAGGTGAGCACCATGCTCCGGACATTGGTGCTCTGCACCTTGTCCCAATCGTCCATATCGATCTCGGGCACAGTTTTGCGGAGGCTGATGCCGACATTGTTATCGAGCACGTCTAACCGGCCGTAGCGCTCCACTGCGGTGTCTACCATGGACTTGCAGTCTTCCTCGTTTGTGACGTCCGCCTGGAACGTACTGGCGATCCCACCCTCGGCCTCGATCATGGCGAGCGTCTCTTCTGCGCGCTCAATTTGCGCATCTACGAGTAGAACGCTTGCGCCCTCGCGTGCAAAAAGCACTGCGGTTGCCTTGCCGTTGCCGACGCCCGGCCCCCGAGAGCCCGCGCCTGTCACGATCGCGACCTTCCCTTCAAGCCGACCTAAACGTTCAGCCATGTATTTATCTCCTGCCATCTAGAATTGCGCCAGATCAGTCAAGCGTCACGAAGATACTACGGCGCATCTCGCCGTTAACCGCTCGGCTGATGTGGCCGTGGCCGTGCGTGTCTTCCGCGAGCAATATTTCTCCCGCCGGGATCAAGCGTTTAGAGCCGTCTCCGACCTCGATCTCCACTCCCCCGGATAGGTTGATTATGTATTGCCGACGGGGAGCCGTGTGAAAGTCTAGATCGTAATCGGGACTGGTCTCTCTGAAGATGATTTTCGTAACGTCCTGCGGCTCGGAGAGTGCCCCGGTCACTGTTGGGCTGAGTTCGATATCAAGGTCCTCGAAGTGGGATTCGCCATCATCACCTGTGTAAACGCGCGTGATCTTCATTGAACTAATTATTCCTTCCAGTTAGTAATCGAAGCCCCCCTCCCAACTAAAACCTCATACCGGCTCTACAGCTGCCAATCGCGTCTTCGTAGCCTCATCCGCAAACCGCTCTACCGCTTCCACGTCGTTGAAGATGCCACCGGTGCATGAATCAACCGTCTGCATCGCAAGCAACGTGGCCGCTTCGACATAGCTGTCGGGTGGAGGCATCTTGTTGTGCGGAGTGCTGCCGCCCACTTGGCCTGGAGCGCGTCCGAAACGGATGCCGGGAGTGTCAATACCGCCAACTGGTTTCAGGGCGTTCACCACAATCCCGTCGTCCTTCATATCGTTCGCAAGCCCTCGCGTCATCGCCTCGATCGCAAGCTTAGTGGCACCGTAGTGCGAGAGACCGCGATCCGCCGCTACCGATGAGATGTTGATGATGTTGCCGCTCTTCTGCTCCACCATCGCAGGGAGCACAGCACGCGAGCAGTGGAAGGGGCCGTGGACGTTAATCTTGAACTCTAGTTCCCAGTGCCGTGGCTGAATGGTGTTGATGTATCCGGGCGGTTGCACCGCTGCGTTGTTCATCAGAATGTCGATACGACCGTATTTGGCCAGAACGGTGTCGACCATCCCCTGGATTGACTCCACATCACCGACGTTGCAGACCACAGCAAACGCTTCTCCGCCTTCTTCTTCGATCATGCGTACGGTGTCGTGTATGGTGCCCGGAAGTCGCGGGTCCCGTTCCTGCTCAGTCCGTGCTGCGACGATCACCTTTGCCCCTTCTCTGGCGTATTGCACTGCGCAGTACTGACCAAGGCCCCGGCTTGCACCGGTCACGATGGCGATTTTTCCGTCTAGTCTTCCGGCCATATCTTTCTCCCGTTATTGAGTTTCCTGAATGGTGTCGGACAGTGTCACCGTCCGCGCATTTTCGTTCACTTGGTAGAGGGCATAACTTACGTCGCGAAGCGCTCCATCCGACCCAATGTCTCGTCCGGCGTCGAACCGGTAAGCCCGACGATCAGATGTCGCACGCCAAGTGATTCAAATTCACGTATGTCGGCGACGACCTGGTCCGGTGTTCCGGTGAACACCATCCGTCCGCCATCACGTCCGCTCTTCTCTCCACGATCGTCATACCAGCCTGCGCTATACCCAAAGTCGATCGACGCTGGGTCTCTTCCTGCCTCTTCGGCGTGTCTGCGCACGGTCGCAATACCTTCTGCGAGTCGTTCGGGTGTATCCATAGGGAAGGCGGGGTTACTGCCGATTGGATACCAGGCATCGCCAAGCTGACCGGCGCGTCTTAACGCAGGTGGGCTCTCTCCTCCGACCCAGATCGGTGGGTGGGGATCCTGCATTGGCTTCGGGTAGAAGCTCATTCCGGAAATCTGGGCGTAAGTCCCGTTGTACTCCGGTGTGTCGCTCGTCCACATCTCCTTGAAGGCCCCGATGTACTCATTGGCGACGGAACCACGATGTTCGTACGGCGCCGTGTCCAATGCCTCAAACTCTTCCTGCATCCAGCCAGCACCAACGCCGACTATCAGCCGACCCCGTGACAAAACGTCCAAGGATGCCAGTATCTTTGCCGCCAATACCGGAGGCCGATGGGGTAGGACCATGACCGATGTCATGACCTTGATGCTGGCGGTGTGGGCGGCGAGAAACATCGCCACCGTCAACTGCTCTAGGCACTCACCGGCATCAACCCCGGAGAACGCGCCGTCCTCGCTGTACGGGTAGATCGATTGCACTTCCTTTGGGATTATGACGTGATCGGACACCGTCACGACGCCGAATCCCAGTGATTCTCCGTGCTTGACCTGGCGCTCCAGGAACTCCGGCGCGGCTGCGTCACCACGCATCGCAACTCCGAATCCAAACTCCATATAGATGGCTCCCCAAGTCTGGAAATGTGTGCCGGAACGGGTGATCGTAGATCACAGATTGGCGGAAGCATAACCCGGCTTGCGATATCCCGGGGGGTCTGGAACGCTACGGAATGGTGTTATACGTCGGGATCGGCCCCATCCGAAGTAACCTCCGCTGCGATCAAAGCGTCGATCTCGGCCTCTGTGCGACCCAGTTCGCCAAGAATTGGACGTGTATGTTGTCCTGCGAGTGGGGGGCCGAAAGTCGCTCCGCGTCCTGCACCTGAAAACACGATAGGCGTGTTGATAGCCCGTAGCGAACCGTCCAACGGGTCCTCGGTTTCAACGATCATCCCGCGCTCGGCGAAGTAGGGGTGGTCAACGGCGTCCGGCATCGACTTTGACACGCCATAAGGAGCGCCGGCCGCCTCAAGGCCTGCCGCTGCATCCGCCGCAGTGTGCTCGCGTACCCATGCCCCCACAAGCGCATTCGCTTCGTCCGGCGATTCCGGCATGGTCACTCCGGAATGTCCCAGACCTTCGGCTATCCGCTCCCAGTTGCGTGCCCCGCCAATGTTGATCGTTAGATGACCGTCTTTGGCCACGTGCAGCGGATGCCGGAACGGCTTCCAGTCGTCGACTCCGACACCGCTAAGTGGAGCCGCAGCGACCTCGTTCAGAATGGATAGCTGAGCGTCCATCAGGGACACATCGACCCGCTGTCCCTGCCCGGTGTTTTCACGATCATATAAAGCCGCCAGAATTCCAGAGAAACACGATAAGCCCGCCGCCATATCCGCGATGGTGATGCCGGGGGCAAATGGTTCACCGGTTCCCGCCGCCTGTTGCTGCACCCACACCCACCCGGCTTCGGCGTGCGCCGTCGCCCCGTACGCACGTCGGTGCGCGTATGTACCCGACTGACCGAACCCTGAAATCGACGCGAACACAAGTCGATGATGATCTGCCTTCAGGTCGTCATACCCGAGTCCCAGACGGTCCATGACACCGGGGGAGAAGTTCTCAACCACGACATCTGCCAGCGCCACAAGTTCGTGGGCTATCTTGATACCTTCAGGATGCTTCAGGTCGAGTGTGATGGATCTCTTGCCCATGTTGTTGCCGGCGCTTCCGGATGTTCGGGTCGTGGGAGACTCCGGGATGGCATCAATTTTAAAGACGTTCGCTCCCATATCGGCCAGCATCCGGGTGCAGTAGGGTCCGGCAATCACTCTTGTAAAATCCAGGACACTAACGCCCTCAAGAATCCGTCGGCCGTTCATGCTCAACCTCTCGCCAACGCCAGTGGCGTTTGTATGTTGATGTCGAAATAGATTGAAGTACTGACTACGAGCGCCCGTCCAGCACCAGTGCCCAGGCGAGCGCCACGAAAGCAATCGTCGAAGTCACCACACGTATGTGGTTCCAGTTAATCCATCGTCTCTCATTGAACCGTTTGCGTACCCCGGCGAGGTCGATAATTTCGTTTGGGCTCCCGGCATCTTTTATGGCGTTGTTGAGTGGGACGTTGACCACGATGGTCGTGGCAACGATCACCAGTTGCAAAACAAGTGCCCCAACTATCCAGAGAAGGGTTGTTCCTTCTTCGATGCCCACGTGAAAAACGGCGGCCAGCGCAGTGAAAACAAGTGCTCCCACGAAGAAGACGATCAAGTACGGCCCAACGATGGCCTTATCGATCTGCTGGAAAGCGCCAACGAAGGTTCGATCGTCAGTTTTACTCAGGCCAGGCATGATTACGAAGGAATATAGCTGGTAGACGCCTGCAGATATTCCCATCGTGATTACTGCCGCTAGAAGCGATATCGTTCGAAGATTCTCCAAGTTAGATACTCTCAAATTCCTTTATTGCCCGTACTGGGCCTCATATGAAGTATCGGGTGTTAGCGATTGCCTGTCATCAGACGAGATGAACCGGATCGCCACTTACGGACGGTTACCTTCGGGTGCAAAATGGTCCAGGTTGAAAGCTAATTCATGAAAGTGATCGATGACGCAATCATCAGGAAACGGCAGGTCTGGCGTCCTCGCACTGGCGGGCGGGGTCGGCGGTGCGAAACTGGCGGTCGGGTTGGCCAGAATTCTCAATCCGAACGCCCTAACTATAGTTGTGAATACAGGTGATGATGAGACCTTTTACGGCCTGCATATATCGCCCGATATCGACACCGTCACATATTCCTTGGCTGGCCTGGCAAACCCCGATACGGGCTGGGGTTTTGCAGGCGACACGTTCAACGCGCTCGAAACGTTGAAAACACTTGGCGCAGACGCTTGGTTCGGGCTCGGCGATCACGACCTTGCACTGCACCTGCGCCGCACAGACATGCTGCGGAGCGGAATGACACTTTCTGAGGTAACACTTGATCTGGCGAGACGGATGGGCGTGCGTCATCCGGTCATTCCCATGAGCGACGAGCCGGTCAGGACCATTATTAAATCGACCGATGGCGAAATGTCGTTTCAGGAGTACTTTGTTCATCGCAGGTCGGAGCCAGAAGTGATCGGATTAACGTTCGAGGGGGCTGATTCAGCAAATGCATCGCCGGTGTTTCAGAGGGCGCTTGAGAACGTAGAAGCGATCGTATTTTGCCCGTCCAACCCGTTCCTCAGCGTCGACCCCATATTGGCGTTGCCGGACGTGAGGGAAATGATTGTCGCTTCGGACGTGCCGCGCGTGATAGTAAGCCCGATAATCGGTGGTAGGGCGGTCAAAGGTCCGGCGGCACGGATATTTGAGACGTTTGCGCACAAGCCGCCGAGCGCGCTGGCCGTGGCCGAGCACTATGAAGGAATGGCGACGCATTTCGTGATGGATAACGAGGATGCGGCAAGTCGTGGCGCCGTTGAGGCCCTTGGATATCAAGTCCTTGTGACAGAGACTCTCATGATTGAAGACACACACAAAATCGCCCTTTCGACGGCCGTATGCAAAATGGCCGGGGTGTCGATCTGAGTTCGGATATGGATCAGGGACGGATCAGGGCGATAGTGCCTATGAAGCCGATCACCGAGGGTAAGTCGCGCTTGGCCCCGATGCTGAATTCAGATCAGCGGGCGCTGTTGTCATTAGCTATGTTGATACGGGTACTCGGTGTAGTCACTGCTACACCAGGGATTACAGATGTAGTTGTATATGGCGGGGACGATGCTGTTCGACGGGCCTGTGAGCGGGATGGAGCCGGTTGGTTGCCCGATCCTGGGCTTGGGCTGAACGGATGCCTGGCCGCCGGATTCTCCGATGCCATCGATGAGGGATTTACTCACGGCATGTTTCTTCCGGCGGATATACCGCTTGTCACGCCTGAAGCTCTATCTATCCTGATCGAGGCTGGCCAGGACAAACATCTGGTCATCGCCCCGGATCTGGCGAATGACGGTACAAACGCACTACTGGTAAACCTGTCTACAACCTTTCCAACCTTGCTTGGCGAGGCTAGTTTTGATCGGCATATCGATCAGGCAAGGCAACTCGGTATAAATTACGTCGATCACCGACCCGAGAGTTTCAGGTTAGAACTCGGGCTGGATATAGATACCGCCTCTGATATGGAACTGCTCATGGATCTAGTGCCAGCTCTCTGGATCGATCTTCGGCGTGAAATCCAGGTGGCTGGACTCGAAGGATTACTGCCAGAAACTTCCGGCAATTCAGTCAAAGAAACAGTAGAAGAAGGTACTGAATGACAGGTGACCGACCATTGTTGGGAATCGTTCTTCCGACTCGCGGAGTAGTTCTGGCCGGTGGCGACTCCCCGGACGCAGGACTTATCGTAAAAATGGCGCGCCTTGCAGAAGATGCCGGGGTCGATTCAGTGTGGGTCGGAGACAGCCTGGTTGCCAAGCCCCGCCTGGAGCCGCTGGCTACTCTGGCTGCAGTGGCCGTATCTACCTCAAGAGTCCGGCTGGGCACGTCCGTACTACTGCCTGCACTGCGCCACCCTGTTTTGCTTGCGCAGACGGCCGCAACGGTGGATCAGTTATCAGAAGGTCGGCTGACATTAGCAATGGGCGTAGGCGGCGCTTTTACCGATGCACAACAGAACGAATGGGCGACCGCTGGCGTGGAAAAACGGACCCGTGCAACTCGAGTGGAAGAGATTGTCGAGGTCATGCGAGGGTTGTGGTCCGGTGACCCCGTTACGTTCCACGGCAAGCACTTCGATTTCTATGACGTGAGTCTCGGCTACCGTCCTTATCAGCGGCCCGGGGTACCGATCCTATTGGGCACTCACTCCGGAGAAGGCCGGGATCGGCAACCGGCACGTGCGGCTAGGCTTTCGGACGGGATAATTTCGATTTCAGACAGCCCGGAAGAGTTTGCATCTGTAAGGGCTAGGGTCGCCGAAGAGGCCGTCGCTATCTCGCGATCGCCGGACGAGCTGAGGTCGGTCTATTACATGACCGTCAATCTGGACCCGGACGCTGCTCGCGGCAAAGAAGAAGGCGTGCGCTGGGTGACGGACTATTACGGTTTGAACTTCTGGGGCGACCGTTGGGGACCGTACGGCGACACCGAGGGTGTTATCGAACGCATACGGAAGTTCGCCGCGGCGGGGGCCGACGAAGTGATCGTGCGGTTCGCGTCATACGACCAGCCCCGGCAGATGGAACTGTTTGCAGAGCGAGTCCTTCCGGCATTCCGCTGACTGGAGAGTATGGTGAAGAGCCGAATCGATTGAACGGTTGAGATTGGTAGGTCGTTTAAAACCTACGCGCCGCGTTGAACACGCTCGGAATGATGAATTCCACGGCCGCAGTTTTGGCAGAGCGTACCCAATAGAGCAGGGTCGACCTGATTCGGGCATTCGCAGGCATCACAATGACACCATGGCCAGCGATTATCTGTGGTGGCGCCATCGAGCGCAGATTTCAGATCGCAAGCGATGTCGTGATAGCCGGTAGACTTGATGGCGCCACAGGATGGACAGCATGCGTCTCCGTCAGGCGTCCGACCTTCCCATTCAAGTCGTCGAACAACAGCGAGCAAATGGGAAAACGCCTCGTTTTGCGTGATACCAGAGGGCTGGTCTTCCGTCATCTGAAGCCTCGTGTGCAATGGTTTGAAAAATCCCGCCGACCTAGCGTAGCGGCCTCCATCGTCACGACGCTAGGAGGTCTGATGAATGCGTGAATGGTTACCGCGCATCTAACACCGGGTTAGCTGCTAAACCCCCAAACCCAACCTAGGGCCGGGGCTTGCACTACCCCTCAGTCGGAGGCCTGCAGTTACTTCTCGGTGAAGAGGGCACAGGTTCTACAAAGCC
>JAAZYK010000200.1 GCA_014239685.1 Dehalococcoidia bacterium
CTTCCTTAGGTTCACGCCGATCGTTGATCTCGATAGCGCTGGATTCATGGAGATCGCACAACAGGCGGCAGTGCTGGCTCGCACAGAAGGCCTTCATGGTCATGCCAACGCGGCGGAGCTGCGCATGAAACGGCTTATCGGAGAGTAGCCCAGACCACGGTCATGTGGTGTAATTCCGTGTGATGGATGCCGACACCACTGGCACTCTGTTTACTTAACAATATTCATACGGAACCACGTTTGTCACAGATACAACAGCTGATGCGGCCGCACCTGGTCACACCTGAGACGTACGCCACGGCGGTATCGCCGGACGAGATGGCGGCCAAGGCCGGTGTCTCGCCGGAGATGATCATAAGGGTCAACCAGAACGAGAATCCATTTGGTGCAGACCCTGAAATAGCCGCTTCTCTTAACGAAATTCCACTGCACCTGTATCCAGACGCAAATCAGGTCAAGATTCGGGCGTCGCTTTCGCAGTACACGGGACACCCGACCGAACAAATCATGGCAGGGGCGGGCGCCGACGAGATGATTGATCTCCTGATGCGCCTGTTCGTCGCGCCGGGTGAACGCGTTTTGGACTGCAAACCGACATTCGGCATGTATCACTTCTGCGCTCGGGTGGCTGACGCAGAAGTCGTTTCGATACAGCGTGACGACACGTTTGAGGTTGATGTGCAGGCGGTTGCCCGTGAAGACGATAAGCGAACGAAGATCGTCTTTCTGGCCTCGCCCAATAACCCGACCGGGAACATCCTCACGGAAGAACAGACACGCGATTTGCTAAAACTCGGGATGGTAATCGTGGTCGATGAGACTTATTTCGAGTTCTCCGGTCAGACGGTTGCGCACCTGATTCCTGAGTTCGAGAATCTTGTAGTTCTGCGGTCGTTCAGCAAATGGGCAGGCATCGCCGGGTTGCGTGTCGGATACATGATCGCCAGCACCGAGATCATCAGCCGTCTCATGGACATCAAGAACCCGTACAACGTGAACATCGCTGCGGAAGCGGCGTTACTGGCGACGATGGAACATCGGGACAAGCTGCTGGGAAAAGTGGCGATTCTTCTTGAACAACGGAAGCGCATGGAACAGGCGTTCGACGCAATGGATCGTGTTTCGTATGTCCCTTCGTACGGTAATTATCTATTGACGCGTTTCGATGATTATCTGGCGACCGACCTTTACGAGGCGCTTGTAAAAAAAGGCATTTTCGTTCGGCCGTTCTCAGATCCACGACTCACACATGATTTGAGGATCAGTGTGGGTACGCCAGATCAGACGACACGTGTTCTGGAAGTTATTTCGGATCTGATATAGCCGGTTCAGGGACTTTTTGACGGGCACGACGACGCGACGCATTCCTGATAACCGGACGCGCGCTGCGCTTGCACCTTTGACACCTCCCCACAGACTATTGAACTTCATCGTCGATTATGCGGTGTTAATACATGAAAGACAGACCAAATGACCCAGGACAACCCGCGTACGGCGACTATTGAACGGGGGACCGGTGAAAGCGATATCGCCATCACGGTTAATCTCGACGGTACCGGCGTCACCGATATAAAAACTCCGAACGGGTTTATGAACCACATGTTGGACGCTCTTGCGCGGCATGGTTCGATTGATCTTTCCGTCCGGGCATCAGGTGACACGGAATCAGGCCCGCACCACATCGCCGAAGACACGGCTATTGTGCTGGGTCGTTGCATCGACAAGGCGCTCGGGGAGCGCCGGGGCATCGTTCGCATGGGGCACGCGTTTGTCCCGCTCGACGAGGCCTTGACGATGTGTGCTGTAGACCTGAGCGGGCGTGGCTACGCCGTTGTCGACATGAGATCCAACAACAATATCGGCGAGTTTCCGACCGACCTCGCGCGGCACTTTTTTGAATCAGCATCTGCCGAGGGGCGATTCAACATCCACCTCCGGGTTGAGACGGGGACGAACGAGCACCACATCATCGAATCAGCGTTTAAAGCGTTTGGCCGATCGTTACGAGACGCCGTGACGCTGGATCAGCGGAACCGGGACACGATCCCCAGTACCAAAGGCGCGTTGTAAGGCGAGTTGCCCTGGCGGCCAGCACCTTAGGCACTGGTCCGCCTTATGTCTTCCGTGATCCGGAGCGTGGCTAAAAGAGCTTCGGTTCGAGTCTTTTTCCGACCAGATTATTCGGGACCAAACACTGTTCTGGTACTCCAGGCGGTCCTCAACGTGCGCATCGGCCGTACCCGAAAGAACAAAGGTCGCCCAAGATAACGCGTAGGTGCGCCTGCAACCTTCGGGATAGGCTGCACCTGTGTGTTAAGCGGGGTTCAAGTCGAAGTTGTAGCGCTCGATGACTGGATTCGCCAGTAGTTTTTCGCACATCTCAGTGACCTGTTTTTCGGCTACTACACGATCTGATTCATCTAGCGTTATCTCGATGAACTTTCCGGCCCTGACGCCATCGACAGAATCGAAACCAAGGGTTGCTAGGGCGCGGGCTATCGTCAGGCCTTGTGGATCGTTAACGGTAGGTTTGAGTGTGACCCGTACGGTGGCGAGAAACATTAAAAGAGGTTGCCCGGAACACTTTCCGGCGCTCGGTCCAGGTAGGCGTCGATAAAGGCGTTCAACCGGTCGGCGTCGAACTCATCCATCTGATCGATGTGCCTCCAGGAGGTTATGGCGATTCGGGTGGACA
>JAAZYK010000201.1 GCA_014239685.1 Dehalococcoidia bacterium
ACAAAGTAGGCACGGAATCATGAGAATTATATAGTATGCGCTTCACCGAAGCTGGACCGGTTATCCCTGATGAATTACTCGTAGCTCAGGATGAAGATGTCCTTCCCCCTAAGACTGGGCCATTATTTTGGCATGGAAGGGGATTTGTGATGGCTCGGAAACGGCATTCGGACGAGGATGTTCTGAAGCTTCTGCGTGAGATTGAGGTGAAGCTGTCAGCAGGCAGCAACGTGCAGTCGGCCTGTCGCGGCGTGGGTATCAGCGACGCGACGTATTACAATTGGCGCCAGCGGTTTGGCGGGATGGGTCGGTCGCAGTTGTCGGAGCTACAAGATGCTGACCGTCCTGGACGAATACACCCGCCAGGCTCTGGCTGTGGCGGTTCGCACCCGGATGGGTGCTGACGATGTCCTCGAGGCGCTGTATCCACTCCTGCTGCGCCACGGCACCCCGGAGCACATCCGATCCGACAATGGTCCCGAGTTCGTCGCACAAGCGATGCAGGACTGGCTGGCAAGGGTCGGCATCAAGCCCATCCGGATCTACCCCGGATCACCGTGGGAGAACGGATACAACGAACGCTTCAACGGAACCCTGCGTCATGAGGTGCTCAACGCCGAGTGGTTCACGACGACGAAGCAGGCTCAGATCGTCATCAACCACTGGCTCAGACAGTACAATCACACCCGTCCGCATCAGGCCCTGAACACCCGAACGCCAGTCCCAGAAACACTATTCAGAAATGGCACAGAACATGGGGGCTAGACAATTAGGCATAGTTCCTAGGCCAGAGAGGGACTGGACTGGGTTTGTCTCAGAGACTTCCGTTGCCAGACCTTCTTGTCTAGGCTTTCAGTATGAGAAACCCGACCGCCACTGCTAAAATGACGTCGGATAAAGAAACAGTATCGTTCAAGATTTTCTTTGCTGGAGCCAGCTTGTTGTTTTCATCCGGATGTCCGACAAGGAAGAGTTGGATCCGGTCTCGAATAAAGCCGCGAAGGTGACACCAGGAAAACGTATCAGCCGCGAGCCCGGCGCGCCGCTATTCATCGCGCTGGTGGCGATCACGTTGGTCGGCCCGCTGTCCATTCACTTGTTCCTACCTGCGTTGCCCCATGTGCGCCAAACATTTGCGGTCAGCGAATCGACCGCGCAACTTACGTTCAGCCTTGCCGTGGTGGTGATGGCGTTCGCGACGCTAGTCTATGGCAGCGTCTCGGACCGTCTCGGGCGGCTACCTGTTTTGCTCGCTGGGCTCGTCCTGTTCACTGTCGGCGCGGCCGTTGCCGTGATGGCGCCCAGCATCGAAGTTTTGATCGTCGGGCGACTCTTGCAGGGTGCGGGCGCGGGCTGCGGACTGGTGTTGGCGCGGGCGATTGTCCGCGACGTCTATGGCGTCGACCAATTGGGAAAGATGATCGCGTATCTGACCACGGCTTACGTTCTCGGTCCGTTGACGGCCCCACCGATCGGGGGGCTGCTGACAGACCAATTTGGCTGGGAGTCGATCTTAATTCTGCCGGTAGTGTTCGGGCTGATCGCCATTGTCATTGCCCCTACAGTGATTGGCGAAACGGGCACAATCGGGACCGCCGCTCGGCAGAGTGTGATCCGCGGCTATCGACAGCTGCTCGGCAGGCGTCTGTTCTTGCTCTACGCATTCGCGCCGGCCTTTGGCTCGGCCGGGTTCTTTGCCCAGGGGACGGCCGCCGCCTATCTGACGATCGAAGTCCTCGAACGGCCGGCATCGGAATTCGGAATTTGGTTCATGCTGGGACCGGCGGGATACATGGCCGGAAACTTTCTGTCCGGGCGCCTCGGCGATCGGCTTACGGGAAACGTATTGATCGCTATCGGCTCAATCATCACGGTTCTCGGTGCGGCGATGCTTGTCGGCTTGACGGTGGGATTCGGACTGACCACGTTGGGGTTGTTCGTGCCGTTCGCCATTCTCGCGCTTGGACAAGGACTTGCCATGCCGCATTCTCAGGCCGGTGCCATCGCCCAGGAACCGGCGCTGACGGGTACGGCGTCCGGCATCGTCGTCTTTTTGCAGCTCTTGTTCGCCGCGATGTTTTCGCAGCTCGTGTCTGTCCTTTCCGACGGCACCGCGATACCGATGATGTCCGTCGTCTCAGTCTGCGCCATTCTAGGCTTGGCTTGCGGTCTCGGTGCGGTGCTGCTAGCAAGGCGGGATCGGGCGTTGTCAGAGTAAAGCGGCTTGAGCCGGTCAGGTGAGTTCCGTAGCTTCGACGGATGAAAAATCCCTTCCGTTATTTCAATAGTTCGCCCGAAATCATCCGCCTCACGGTGATGATGTATGTCTGGTACCCGTTATCGCTGCGCCAGGTCTAAGACCTGCTGTTCGAGCGCGGTATCGATATCTGCCACGAGACGGTGCGTTTTTGGTGGAACCGGTTCGGCCCGATGTTCGCAGCGGAGATCAGAAAACGGCGCGTTCAAAACCATTCGTATTCTCGCTGGCGCTGGCACCTGGACGAAGTGTTTGGGCGTATCAACGGCGAGACATATTACCTTTGGCGTGCCGTTGATCATGAGGGCGAGGTGCTCGAAGTTTTTGCGACGAAACGACGAAACCGCAGGGCAGCACTCAAATTTCTGAAGCGTGCGATGAACCGGTACGGTCAGCCAAAAGTGATCGTGACCGACCGGCTCCGGTCGTACC
>JAAZYK010000202.1 GCA_014239685.1 Dehalococcoidia bacterium
CATCTTCTCGCCCTTTACACGAGCCTCATCAATCCCGCCGACCATCCGGAATGCCTGCTCCGGCAGATCGTCGTGCTTACCGTCCAGAACCTCTCGGAACCCGCGAACGGTATCCGCCAGCGGCACATAACGTCCCGGAATACCCGTGAATACCTCACCAACGAAGAATGGCTGCGTCAGAAACTGCTGGACTCGACGTGCGCGACCCACCGCCACACGGTCCTCGTCCGAAAGCTCCTCAACACCCAGAATCGCGATAACGTCCTGCAGGTCACGATAGCGTTGAAGCACCTGCTGCACTTCCCGTGCAACGCCGTAATGCTCTTCGCCAACGATACCCGGCTGCAAAATCCGAGAGTTTGAGACGAGCGGGTCAACGGCCGGGTAAAGGCCCTGTTCCGTCATCGATCGCTCTAGTGAAATGTTGGCGTCCAAGTGGCCGAACGTGGTCACAATGCCCGGGTCCGTGTAGTCGTCAGCCGGCACGTACACCGCCTGGAACGAAGTGATCGAACCATCGACCGTGGTCGTGATTCGCTCTTCAAGGTCACCGATCTCGGTTGACAGGGTAGGCTGGTAACCAACCGCAGACGGCATACGTCCAAGAAGTCCAGACACTTCCATGCCAGCCAGAATGTAGCGGTACACATTGTCTACAAACAGCAACACGTCCTGTTTCTCAACGTCGCGGAAGTACTCCGCCATTGTGAGACCGGTCAGAGCAATCCGTGCCCGGGTTCCGGGAGGTTCGTTCATCTGGCCGAACACAAGTACGGTGCTATCCATCACACCGTACTCCTGCATCTCGTGCCACAGGTCGTTGCCCTCACGAGAGCGCTCCCCGACACCTGCGAACACGGACACACCGGAGTGCTCCTGTGCGATGTTTCGGATCAGCTCCGTGATGATAACGGTCTTGCCGACGCCGGCTCCGCCGTACGCGCCGACCTTGCCACCCCTCTGGAACGGAGTGATCAGATCAAATACCTTGATACCGGTCTCGAGAATCTCTGTGGTACCGGTTTGCCGGTCGAAAGACGGTGCAGCCCGGTGAATCGGCCAGTAATCGCTGGCGTCGACATCGCCAAGCGTGTCTAGTGCCTTTCCGGTCACATTAAACAACCGTCCCAGAGTCGCCGGCCCCACAGGAACTGCAATAGATCTGCCCGAGTCCGTAACCTCGGAACCGCGCTTCAAACCCTCGGTCGGACCGAGAGCCAGGCAGCGCACCCAGTTGTTTCCGACGTGCTGCTCTACCTCAAGGTAGAGGGTCTCGTCTTCCAGTTGCAGTTCCAGGCCGTTGTAGATCTCCGGAAGGTCTTCCGATGCGAACTCTACGTCCACAACAGTTCCGATGACCTGTACAACCTTACCGTTAGCCATTTTGGGCTCCTGTAATTCTCTCTTTGGGCCAAGTACCGGGTCCAGAAATCGGGCTAATCCCAATCCCCGCCCCGTGAATTCCACGTATGTTTCCCGAGGTCAGAAATGCGCTAAGCAAGCGCCTCCACACCACCGACAATGTCCAGCATCTCGGAGGTAATCGCTTCCTGACGCGCTTTGTTCAACTTCAACGTCAGGTCATCAATAAGATCGTTCGCCGCATCCGTAGCGTTCTTCATCGCCACCATGCGCGCCGAGTGTTCACTCGCCATAGCTTCGAGGACGGCGTGATAAACCTCCATCTCCACATAGCGAGGAAGCAATTGTTCAAGAACTTCCACCGGTCCCGGCTCGTAGATGTAACCTATTCCGCCATTACCGGTCAGCTCAGATGGCTCGACCGGAATTAACGTGTCTATAGTCGGGGATTGCACGGCCGTGTTGACAAAGCGAGAGTAAGCCAACAGTACCCTGTCCACGCCGGCCGACTCAAACTCATCGATGACCAGGTTAGAGATAGCCCTCGTGTCTTCGACCGTCGGGTTATCCCCGATGCCGTCAAACACTGCTTTCAACTCGTTCCCAGTGCGGACCGTGAAATTCCGGCCCTTCTTGCCTATGGCCACCAGAGTCACCGGTGATTCACTCGCGCTGATCGTTTGCTCAACAACACGTGTCAGGTTTGACACCAGTCCGCCGGCAAGCCCACGATCCGGTGTGATCAACACGATTCCCGTGGCCTTTACGTCCCGTGCCTCAAGTAACGGGACAGATGAATCCTCAGAACCACGTTCAAGTGCTGCTAGGTGAGACAGCACAGAGTTCATCTGCTCAGAGTAAGGTCGTCCGGCCAACACCATCTCCTGTGCACGCCGCATTTTGGAGGCGGCGATCATCTGCATGGCGCGGGTGATCTTCGCCGTGTTGGCGACACTACGGATTCGGCGTCTTAGTTCTTGGGTGCTTGGCATGAATGTTGGTGCTTACAGGCGGAGCTAAGCCCGCCCGATTCGCTCCTAGTCTTCCAGATTGATTGTCTGCTTGAACGCGGCCGCCGCTTCAGAAAGCTTTGCACGCGCATCATCGCTCAACTGACCGGTCTCGGAAATCCCGGCAAGAATTTCCGGGATGTTGGCGGCCGTGTACTCGTGCCATCCGACCTCGAACTCGAGAACCTTGGAAATCGGCACATCGTCCAGATCGCCGTTCGTCCCGAGGAAGAAGATCGAAACCTGTTGTTCCATGGTGAGCGGCGCCGTCTCGTTCTGTTTCAGAACTTCGGTCATGCGCTGACCT